>JBDTTM010000143.1:0-9416 GCA_039930605.1 Bacteroidota bacterium | reverse complement strand
GACGTGTCGCCGGTTTCAATGTAAACACAGGAATGACAGATGTATTCTATTCTCATGATCGATGTTTTAGTTCAATGGTTTACAACGAACAAGAACCTCCACGTCATGAATGGTCTGATCCATCCATCTTTATCTGCCACGGGTCAAAAAATCATTTCGTATAGGTTCGGTCCAATAATGATTTGATAACGATAAATGGTCGTTTTTATTTTAGGTAGATGTGGTTGGCTGTTTAACAGTAACCAATGAAAAAGCAGCCTTGCAGCCTAGCCCGGATTGAAACGGACCCAGTAGCAAAGCGAAGCTTGCTTCAGGGGGAGTAAAAAGCGGGACGAAAGAAACCAACTGATACACACTTCCGCTCCTGATAAATGGCATTTTTGTCTATTTTGAACCAAATTAGGAGCTCATCTTGAAGTTTTGGGCTCGTTTGCCTTGATTTTTTCTTTTGCTCCTTCGCCTGATTTTCTTTTCTTTGCATCCCCAAAATTTTGAAAGGACAAGAAGGGATGAATAGTTTAGACAAATACAAGATTTCATTCGGAAGTCTTGCCAAAGGAGAACACGAATTCGAGTTTGAAATAGACGATAAGTTCTTTGAGCAATTCGGAAATGTGCCTGTTCAACATGGGTTTCTTGATGTACTGGTAACAGTTAACAGGCAGGAAACCATGATGCTGCTCGATTTTACTATGGAGGGAACCATTGAAACACTGTGTGACCGATGTGGTGATCCAATGGAACTGGAACTGACGGGTTTCAATGAATTGACCGTAAAATTTGGTTCTGAAGCAAAGGAAGAATCCGAAGATGTGATCGTTATCTCTGCGAAGGATCATGAGTTGAATGTTGCACACTTCATTTATGAATATGTGTCGTTGCTTATTCCAATGCGGAATGTGCATGAAGAAGACGAAAACGGTGAAAGCATTTGTAATCCGGAGACCTTAAAAAAACTGGACGAACTGCGCCACCACGATGAAGAAGAAAAAGAAACTGATCCACGTTGGGACGTATTGAAGAAAATTAATCTTAATTAAAAAATAAGTTGGCAATGGGCAGTTGGCAGTAGGGAAAAGATCAAGTGCCGGAATTAGTTATTAAATTTGAAATACAAGTGGCAAGAAGCTAGAAACCAGCAGCCAACAGCAAGTCGGCAGTTGGCAGTTGGCAAATAACAGCCAAAAAACGGACAAGAAGCTAGCAGCAGGAGAAAAGCAGAAGGAAGAAGCGGAAGTCAAACAGCTAATTTTGAGAAAGGATTTCGATACATATAATAAATGGCCAGAAGCAAGCAGCAAGTTGCCAGAATAAAGAATCAAGAAAACAACAGGCGTCATAGAGAGAATATAAAATTAACGATCATAATAATTAATAACAATGCCAAATCCTAAACACAAACATTCGAAAGCGAGAACAGGCAGCCGCAGGTCCACATACAAAGCATCAGTTCCGACAGTTGCAACTGACACAACTACCGGTCAGCCACACTTGTATCACCGCGCACATTGGTTCGAAGACAAACTTTACTACAAAGGAAAAGTAGTAATGGAAAAAGAATCTGCTTAAAACATAAAAGTTAAACGTTAATCGTTAACCGTTACACGCTTTTTGCAGTTCCGGATAACAATTAACGAATAACGTATAACGTAATAATGCTGCGACTCGGAATTGACATCATGGGCGGTGACTATGCTCCACGCGAAACAACGCTGGGTGCGATAGCTGCATACCATGAACTTCCTAAAGAGGTTAAGTTGGTACTCATCGGCAACCGTGATGAAATGCTCGCCATTCTGAAAGAGCAAAACATTTCAGAAGGTGTTTTTGAAATCATTCATACCACCGAGGTGATTGAAATGAGCGAGCACCCTACCAAGTCCTTTCAGCAAAAACCAAAATCAAGTCTTGCAGCCGGCTTTCACCTTTTAAAAGAAGGAAAGATCGATGCTTTTTCTTCTGCAGGAAATACCGGCGCCATGCTTGTCGGATCCATGTTTACAGTAAAACCTATTGCAGGAATTCTTCGTCCCGCCATTGCAACCCTGCTCCCGAAAGTTTCAGGAGGATGGGGATTGCTGCTTGATGTAGGCGTGAATGCTGATTGTAAACCGGAAGTATTGCAGCAGTTTGCATTGCTTGGAACTGTTTATGCAAAACATATCCTTCATATCGTTGATCCAAAAGTGGGACTCATGAGCATTGGAGAGGAAGAAGAAAAAGGAAACCTGCTCACCAAGGAAACTCACCAGCTTCTGAAAGAAACCCGCGACATCACTTTCATGGGCAACGTAGAAGGCCGCGATCTTTTCAATGACAAAGCAGATGTAATTGTATGTGATGGTTTCACCGGTAATGTCATGCTGAAAGAAGCAGAGTCCTTTTACGGCATCATCAAAAAACAAAAAATACAAAACGAATATTTTGACCGCTTTAACTACGAAGACTACGGCGGCACTCCTATTCTGGGTATCAACGGCACTGTTATTATTGCGCATGGCATCAGCAAAGCGAAAGCCATCAAAAATATGATTCTGAATTCTCATGAATGTGCACAGGTGAAGTTGTCAGACAAAATTGCCCAGGCATTCAGCAAGGAACCTGTTTCCTGATCCTCTAATTCCTGTTTGTTTTTATTCCCTTCTTTTTACGGTGAACGCCACCTGAATTTTTCATTCAGATGGTTCGCTTTTAAAAAAATCATGTAGGTTTGTCCCTCAACATACTGAGATGAGCAAGAAAATAACTGCTGCCATTACTGCTGTCGGAGGATTTGTTCCGGAATTCAGGTTAACCAACCAGGTACTTGAAACGATGGTAGATACCAAGGATGAATGGATTGTGTCACGCACCGGTATCAAGGAGCGGAGAATTCTAAAAGGCGAAGGGCTCGGCACAAGTGATATGGCAGCACCCGCTGTATTAGAGCTTTGTAAAAAAAGAGGAATTGATCCTTCTGAAATTGATATGCTCCTCTGCGCAACCACAACTCCCGACATGGTTTTTCCTGCGACAGCAAATATTATCACAGATAAAATCGGTGCGAAAAATGCTTTCGGCTACGACATACAGGCAGCCTGTTCAGGATTTATTTACGCGCTCGTCACCGGTTCCAAATTCATTGAAAGCGGCCAATACAAAAAAGTAGTCATCGTCGGTGCAGATAAAATGAGCAGCATCATTGATTACAGCGATCGCGCAACCTGCATTATTTTTGGTGACGGAGCCGGAGCAGTATTGCTGGAGCCGGATACAGAAGGATTCGGAATTCTTGATTCAATCCTTAGAAGCGATGGAAGTGGAAGGGTTTATCTTCACCAGAAAGCAGGCGGTTCAATTAAGCCGGCATCACACAAGACTGTTGACGCGAAAGAGCATTATGTTTTCCAGGACGGGCAACCCGTTTTTAAATTTGCTGTGAAAGGAATGGCTGACGTAAGTGCTGAAATTATGGAGCGCAATAATATGACATCAGAAAATGTAGCATGGCTTGTTCCACACCAGGCAAACAAACGCATCATTGATGCAACAGCAAGACGGATGGGTGTAGGAGAAGAAAAGATCATGCTCACCATCCAGAAATACGGAAACACTACGAGCGGAACAATTCCACTTTGTTTGTGGGATTATGAAAAGCAACTGCATAAAGGTGACAACCTTATTCTTGCTGCCTTCGGCGGAGGTTTTACGTGGGGGAGCATTTGGGTGAAATGGGCGTATTGAAAACCAATAGGCAATAGGCAATCAATAGCCGGGAATGCACAATTCACGATGTACGATTCACAATGCACTCGCGATGGCTATCAGGAGCACGATGCACAATTAAATTTTAATTTGAATTGAATTTATTTTTCGTCAAATACGAGATGGGACATTGCAATGAACAAACTATAGGCGGACAATTCTCAATTCAAGTACAAAATGGCCAGCGGCAAGTAGCCAGCAGCGGGTCTCTACTTCATTTTTCGTTCCTCGATCATCTTTTGTGTAGTCTGCATCGTAGCTTCCAGGAATATTTTCATCGAATCCATGAGTGCTGTTTTCTCAGTCTCGGAAATACTCTTTTGATCAGCAGCAATTTTATAGAAGTGCTCCTGGTCATGACCAATCGTAAAAAAATTATTTGTCGAAATGCAGCATAACTCTTCATCAAAATTAAACGGATAAAAATCACGCTGTGTCTTCATCAAATCAATTCCCATGGAATTATTGGTGTAGGAAATATTAAGCAATCCGCAAATCGTTGCATAAATATCTGCCTGCCCGCCAACTGAGTTGATCAATTGCGGCTGCGGATAAATCTTAGGAGCATAAATGATCAATGGCAGATGATGAAAAGCAAGGTAACGGTCGTAACCGTCTGTCAGCCCTCCATGATCTCCAGTAAAAACAAAAATCGTTGAATCAAACCAGGTATGTTTTGAAGCTTCATTCATAAATTGACCGATAGACCAGTCTGCATACTCAACCATTCGCTCTTCCATTTCCGGCGAATGGGTTTTTAAAGAAATATTTTCCGGAAATACGAGCGGTTCATGGTTACTTCCGGAAATCATTGCTGCAAAGAATGGTTTGCCGGTCTTGTTCATTTCACCTATTTCTTTAATGACGCGCCCGAACATCACATGATCAGGAACACCCAGTGTACTAAGTACATCATTCCTGTCATAATCCTTTTCTGAAATTATTCTTTCAAATCCATTCGGCAAAAGAAATCCGGCCATGTTATCAAACTGGTCATCATGCGTGGTGAAAAAAGCAGTCTTATAGCCATGCCCAAACAAAGTAACCGGTAATCCACTATAAGGTTGCTGATGCGCAAGGTCTTTCATGTGGTGTACCATCGGCAATGAATGAAACCCATACAACGAAGAATAGATTCCATTGAAAGTATGATTTCCATCAGAATAAAAATTTGTAAAAGAAATCGAACGATCAAACAGGCTGTCCAGAACCGGTGTCAGGTTCCCGGTATTTTCGAATTGAGCCATATTTTTCGCACTCATACTTTCCATCAGTACAACTACAACATTGTAACTGTGCGGATTTCCGGCAGAAGTAATTTTTCGTGCAACCGGAGAAATTGCTCCCTCAGAGTTCTGAATTCCGAGACTCTCACGCACAAGTTTCGCTGCGACCTGGTCATCCATGAAATGATATTTTACTTCCAGGTTTTCCCTCTTATCCAGCCAGCTTCTCATCATCGTATAGACAGGATTCAAACCGAGCTGGTTTGCAAAATTATACTTGCTGAAAAATGCTGTGCCCCAGCGAATCGGTGATTTGATTGCCAGTCGGCCGCGAATACCCAAAAACATACATGCAAACAACAACAGGTAAATCGAAATATTTTTTGTCAAAGAAATTTCCCGGTTCTCATTCTCAAACGAAACCGTTCTTATCTTCCGTATCAGCTTATGAAACAAAATAATTAAAATGAAAAATAAAACCAGGAATGGGTAATTGTAAATATCCTGGAAAATAAATTTCAACATCCATCCCGGTGAATCAGTCCATTGTAAAACGGAAACTGTAATCCGCGCAGCACCATGCCCAAACCACCGGATATCGCAAACATGAATGAAGAAGGAAATTGAATAAACGATTACAATAAATGCGGAAATAATCTTCGCAAGTAAAATTTTCTTTGTTTTAAAAAATGAGAAAATGAAAAATAGTACAGCAGGAAGCAGTAGGATATATCCGTTTATGACAGCATCAAACCTTAATCCCATCAACAACGATTGAAGTATGACAGTCGAAGGAATTTCCTTTACTTCCCCAACGTGCAGACATAATAACAAAAACCGGAAGAATGAAAAAACCAGTATACCGGATCCATAAACAAGAAGGATATACTGTACCGGCGCCGGAAGTCTTTTCAGCAACTTCATCATTGCTCAATCGTGGCTATAACTTTCAGCTCGATGGCAATTGGCGTGGGAAGGCAATTGATTTCAATCGTTGTCCGGCAAGGTGGGTTTTCCTTAAAATATTCTGTCCAGAGTTTATTGTACTTCGGAAAATCATCTTTCATGTTGGTGAGAAAAACAGTCACGTCTACTACGTTATTCCATGATGATCCGGAATCCTCAAGGATTGCCTTTACATTTTTGAAAACAGAATGACATTGCGCTTCGATGTCGTATGAAATTATATTACCATTCTCGTCCAAATCAACCCCTGGAATTTTTTTAGCTCCACGTTCCCTCGGTCCTACTCCCGATAAAAATAACATGTTGCCGATACGTTTTGCATGTGGATACAATCCGACCGGTTCAGGTGCCTTCGAAGAATTGATACTTTCCTGTCCGGGAGTGCCGGGAGATATTTTTTCGTCTGACATATTCCAATTTAAATGATGACGAAGATCGAAATAATATTTTATCTCCGTATAACGCTAAACTCAGGCAAATTCTCTAAGGATGCCCATTACCTGATCTGCATATCCCCCGCCAAATAGATTAACATGAACCATCAACGGGTATAGGTTGTGAATATCAATCCGCGATTCAAAACCCTTTTCCAGCGGGAATGATTCATTGTACGCTTCATAAAATTCAGGATCGAACCCGCCAAAAAGTTTTGTCATCGCCAAATCCATTTCCCGTTGACCATAATAAGTAGCAGGATCAATAAGAGTCGCTTCACCTCTCGGATTGACCACATAATTTCCATTCCATAAATCACCATGCAGCAATGCCGGCCTTTCATTTGAAAGAAGTTTATGCAGCTTGAGAAATAAAATATCAAATTGTTTTATCATTCCATTGCCTATTGTTCCATTGTCTGCCGCAAGTTTGATTTGTGGTTCCAACCGCTCATGAATAAAAAAATCAATCCAGTTATTGTGCTGATGATTTGATTGCACAAGTGATCCTATATAATTATCCCCATCCAGTCCAAAAGAATCTGAAGCAGCACGGTGAAGACCGGCAAGCTTGCTTCCGAAATCCGACCAGAAATTTTTTATACGCTGGCCTGTTTCTACCCATTCAATCAACAGGTAGGAAAGGTTGTTGATTTCACCATAGGTTATTGTGCCCGGTACTTCAACTGCATTAGCATGGCGAAGCAATTCCAATCCGCATGCTTCCACTTCAAACATGCGTGGATAGAGATTCGCTTCATTGTATTTCAAAAAATAATTTCCGGAAGATGTTTGCAACCTGAAACACCTGTTAATGCAACCGCCTGAAACAGGAATGCACTCAACAATCGCTATTTCTCCGCCGGCATACGTGCTTAGTTTATGTTCCACCTCAGCTTTTAAAAAGCCGGGAATCATCTTTCAAAAACCAAAAACATATCAGTACCATCAGGACTTTCTTTTTTCTCATCCCATTCCTTGATGGCTTTTGATGAAATAAATCTCGTTACCGGAATTGCCATCCAGAAAAACAGGATGAAACTGATGGCCTGGATGAGCTTTTTCATTGCATAATATTTTCCCTTGTCAGCAGGAGAAAAAGCAGATGCAGCAAAAAAACAGAACCATGCAAAAACCAAATGCCTCCGCCAAACCAACAATTTGAAAAAAGAAGAAAAAGAATTGGCATGAAACGGGTTCGAAATATTTCTCACCAGTCCGAAATTACTTTCTGCAATCCATTTGATCGCTCCCCAATACTGGTTTGAATAATATCCTTTCCTGAGTTTAAATTGATATCGTGAAAACAATGCTCTTGCCTGTGTAACATTCAATCTTCTAATGTGCGCAGTATCTTCAAAGAAAAATTTTCCTGTCAATGGATCAAAACCATTTTTTGTCCACTTAGAAAAACGGTACTCAAGACTTCCTTCATGGTTGCAAGGTAAACTGTGCAGCATCACACAATGGTCCGCAGCATATCCCGACATCTCTCCTGCAGTAACACTGTCGTCAAACGTATGCTCGAGTACATGATGCGAGTGAATAAAATCAAATTTTTTATCGTTAAAACTCTTATCTCCTAATACAAAAAAAGAAATACCGGGAATATTTTTTTTCGCACTTTCTATTGCTTCTCCACTGATATCACAACCTGAAAAAGTCCAACCGGGTAGTGCTTCGCGGATCACCTCTGTGAAAATCCCCCTGCCACATCCAAAATCAAGTGCATTTCCTTTAGCCGGAAGTCCGAGGCTTTTAATCAGACCAAGCAACCTGTTTTTATCAAAGTTGCTCCAATGACCCATGTAGCCATGTGAATACCGGCTTTCATAAAAATCAACTGATGCCTTCCGGTCAGAAAATTGAATGGTGTCCATACCGGTCAGCGAAAATTATAGCTTGGTAGCTAACACACAGGTCTCTTTATATTCCTTCACGACACCGTCCAAGTTGAACACTTCAATAAATAAAACATAAATGCCGGTACGTGCTTTCTCTTTGTCATCATTCACACCATCCCAGCTGAATACACCATCATTGCCCAACAGTTGGTTGTCTATCAACGACCGGACAGCTCTTCCCTTTGAATCATAAATTTTGACACTGGCAAGGTATCCGGGCGTATTGAAATGAAACAGAATATTCACCACGTCATCTTTCCCATCATTGTCGGGTGAAAAAACTTCCGGCTCAATTGTAATGTCTGTCTTGCCTGCGCCGCCCTCGTCTTGCTGAGAATTTTTATATCCGGGAGTTGCAAAGCCCGCTGTCTCTGCAGCGCTGTGCCAGTTTTGAGGATCATTCGTGTTACGTGTAGCACTCAGCCTTTCAAGAGAGATGTTGTGCACATCATTCAACAAAGGAAAATGCCACGAGGAATAATAGTGAAGTGAATCAATCACCTGCGAAGTTGAATTTTTCAGCACAAGAATATCT
Source organism: Bacteroidota bacterium (assembly GCA_039930605.1). Lineage (GTDB taxonomy): Bacteria > Bacteroidota > Bacteroidia > AKYH767-A > 2013-40CM-41-45 > JAPLDB01. The sequence goes on along the minus strand of JBDTTM010000143.1, from coordinate 607 downwards.
TCATCTGTAAGTAAATCAGGTAAAGCCATATCCAGGAATGCATCCTGGTCCTTGATAATATAATGTTGTTTGATCCTGTCGGCATCATCGCTAAGTGCAACATAAGCTGAAGGGAATAAAAGGTAACAACCTGTAGACAATGTTACAGGAGTATTTGGATTCATTGAAGAAATGCTGTAGTTATTAATCTCCAGCGTGCTGAGATCAATCACCCTTTGTGAAGCATTGTATAGTTCTACGAATTCTACTGCGCCATTATCCACGCTGAATAAAACTTCGTTGATTAAAATGTCATTCGATGATGCAGGAACTGCAGCAGCGAAATTCACCGTGGAATTTGAAATCATGTTGCCTGCACAATCTGCAAGCGTCTCCACTATCGTAATTGTCCATGTACCGGATGCCGCAGAAACAGGGAGAGTTAAAGAAACACTCATCCCATCGGAAGCACCATCAGCAACTATTGGATTGCCGAACTGGGTATTAGTTTGCGAAATAAGGTAGTTCGAACTAGTCGCAAGCTCAGTATCCGGAATCGGTTCAGAGAAAAATAAAGTAACATGCAATGAATCATCCAGGCAGGCACGCAATAATCTTGGCGCTGTAT
>JBDTTM010000142.1:0-9501 GCA_039930605.1 Bacteroidota bacterium | reverse complement strand
ACACACCCCCAAACCCCCTCTCGCACACGCACAGGCTAACACGCAGAGGGGGCTTCAACAGCCTTCATCATAGAATAGCATTCTAATTCTTATTGGCTGTTTACTCCCACTCTGTGCGCAGGCAAGGGCGTTAGTCAGAGGGGGCTGGGGGGTGTGAGGGTGCTAAAATTAATCAACAGATGCCAAGAAAAATAATCACATACCGACCGGAGTTAAGACTTCTCGCTCGGGAGTTTAGAAATAATCCTACTCGCTCTGAAGCACATTTATGGGAGCGACTGAAAGGAAAAAAAGTCCGCGGGTTAGATTTTCATCGGCAAAAACCTATCGGATATTATGTTGTCGATTTTTTTTGCAATGATCTTATGCTTGCAATAGAAATTGATGGAGGCATACACCTTGATGAAGGGGTTGCGGAAAAGGACGCGATGCGAATGGATGCTCTAAGGGATTTGGGGATTTCGTTTCTTCGATTCACTTCGAAAGTAGTCATGAAGGAAACTGATAATGTAATTATAGAAATAGAAAAATGGATTGATAATTGGCTGGAAGAAAAAAGAAAGAACAATCTAAAAAATTGACACACCCCCAAATCCCCTCTCGCGCACTCACAGGCTAACACGCAGAGGGAGCTTCAAAAGCCTTCATCATAGTTTAGCATTCTAATTCTTGTTGGCTGTTTGCTCCCACTCTTCTGGCGATTATTTCGTCAAGAGTATGTTTGCCGGTGAACGCCTGAACAAAAAAAACCCACTCCCGTTTTATTCGGGAATGGGTTATGAATACTTTAAGTGGTTCTTACTGCTTCACTACTTTCACTGAAGACAATACAGCACCATCGTTCACTTTTACAACATACAGTCCAGGAGGTAATAAACTGATGTCAATGTCCGTCTGTAAGCGGCTACCTGCTGTCGTATTTCCTGCTTTGGAAATTACCTTCTGACCGGCTTCGTTGAAGAGATCAATGTTTTTTATTTCCGTTTTCTCGGCCTTAATAGTTAGCAGACCTGAGGCAGGATTAGGTGTCACAGAAAAATTGTTTGCTGAAGAAGCAGTGATGTCTTTTACACCGGTCGTGCGCTGACATCCACCGATATAAGTTGTTTTGTGAGATTCAGCATAAGCACCTGTCGCATTATTCCATTCTGTATTTAGAGAAATATTATGACGTCCGGTATTGTCATTTGTATATTCATATACATCGTGGTTCATCCATGAATTCGATGCAGTATTCCAAACTTTAAGTTCTTCCTTAGAGAGCGCACGTGCAGCGTCATATTCAAAATTGAATAGGGTGGAATTCTCCCAGCTTGCATTCATATAGTTCTGAACGATCAACTGGATTGGCTTTTTGAAATTGTTGTAGATATATGTATAGCGGATTGGAATGCCGGTAAAATAATAATTCTCAAAACTGGTTTCAGTTGAATCAGCAGCGTATGTATGATTCATATAACTGTCATGTCTCCATGAATTTGTTGCAGGGACCCATGAATAATAACGGCTGCCGGAAACCAGGTTGATGTTATTGTAAAAACTGGAATCGATCGATTGATTCTCCCAACCTCCATTCACCCATGATTCTGTTAACCTGGTGCTTTCTTTACCGGAAGCATTGTATAAATAAGTTAACCGGTTTGAATTTTCAAAGCTGCCAGAATTTTTATTCCAGCTTAAAATACACTCAAGGAGAGGCGTACCATTCACATTGCATGTAAAAATGCTATCGAGCGTACCGGCAACCCATGCATTGGATTGGATATCCCATGCTTCGGTAAGGCATGATTGAAACATGCATGAATTGTCAAAAAGAGTTGAATAGCGCCTGTCATTTTGATAAGCGTTACCATCCCAAACCTGTACGGTCTGGATTTCATATACCTGCGCTTTGCCAGCAATTACAGAAAGTACGAAGAAGAAAGACAGAAGATTTTTTTTCATGTGTTAAGGGATTTTAATTTCGGGGCGAATGTATTGAAGAAATCCTATATTTCGTGAATATTATGTATAATATCCATAAATTCAGGATTAACAATACTGCTAGAAATATTTAAAAAGGGAACTTTTCCCGATTATGACCTAATTCACTTACATCCTTAACACTCGACAATCCAGATTACTTGGAAATTAAACATTAGATAAAACTATTTCGTAATCAGGAATCTTAAATCTTCGTCAGCCTCAAATGATATACCTTTTCTTCACTGCTAACCTTCAGATAATAAACACCTGCCGGCGATGCGCTCAGATTCAAATTGGCTTTTAGGTTGGCAGCATTTTTCAACTCCTTCTCCTCTACCAGCCGCCCGCTTGAATCAAAAACTTCTGCATGGATATTTTTACCCGGAATATTTTTTAGATCCAGCACAAAAATTCCTGCTGATGGATTCGGATAAACACTCAACTGCGGTACCTTGGAAGGATTGCTTCCTGATGAGAGCAAATAGTTTTCAAGGACGTTTACATTGTCAATGTAGAGGTAATTGCCATAGCCGCCAATGTTGATGAATTTCAAAATGATATTCCCACCGGCAAATGCAAGCAGGTCAACTGAATCTCTTCTCCAGTCATTTCCTGATGCCGGTGAAAAACATCCGGTTGATCCGGTGACTGTACTCAGCTGCGGTGATTCCTTGTAATAAGAAGTCGGAACAAATGTATTCCCGCAATCGGTAGAGATGTCAATACGAAGTGCATCTGTGTAACCAATATATTCCCTGTAACAAACATCAAATGTCATCAATGGATAAGGCAAGCCACTGATATCAAACAATTGTGTGATCAATTCATCGGAAGCTCCATTGGCATTGTAAGCACAGTTGTTATAGAAAGCAACATTCGTTGCAGTTCCACTGCTACCGATAATTCCTGACTGACGCACCCATGTATTCGTTGCATTAGAATTAAGCGTATCCCAATACAAAGGAGGGAAAATAGCACCCTGGAAATCTTCGATCAGAGGGGCTGTTGCAGCCAACGCAACTGTTGCTGTGGATGACTGCGTGTTGTTATTGAGATACAGATCTCCGGCAAATGTGAGCGTGACATCAATATTAAATGTCCCGCCGGCACTCAAATCAACCGTTGTTGCAAAAGTAAAGTTGGTGGTTTGTCCGAAAGCAAGAGTGCCCGCAAACGTTTCTGTCACAGGGTTTGCGCCGTTGATGGTGTAAGTAAGATCGAATCCGGATGCTGAGTTGAATCCAAGATTGGAAATATTTGCAGAAACAATAGTTGAATCAAGACCTGACCCACAATCATAAAAATTTCCGGATGCAGGGATAATACTATTCACCGCCATATCCTGTGCAAGTGAACAATTTGTAAGTCCGCCAGGTCTTTGAATAGCGATCGCCCTTCTGCCTTTTGCTCCACCCGTGAGCGCACAAACGCTGAACCAATTTGTAACTGCAGTATTCACTCCATGAACTACCACTTCAGTAAGTGTACCGGAAGCTACGGAATCCATGTACATCGTTCCAAGCATGCTTGCTTCATATCCTGCTGCGCCATTTACAGCATCCCATGCAAGTTTAACTGAATCTACACAAGCCCATACTACATGCAGGTTTGACGGCGTACTGATGATGCTGAAGTTCGCATCACTTACATCTGAAAAGGTACTGCGTGTAACTCTGAAAATACAATTGCCGGAAACTGAATTTGGTACCAGCCAGTCATATTGCCTGGAAGTGCCGGGCGCCACACCAACGCTATTCCAGGTTGAACCATTGTCAATCGAATAGTCCAATTGGAAATTCCCACTAGTGCCGAAAGCATCCCATCGCAACACTTCTGTTTCACCAGACACAAATCCTTCACCACCGATCGGATAAGTTAGTGTAATATTATCATCCCACGTTTCATATACGATATAATACTGTTGCGGTCCGAATGGCACTGCAGTTCCGTTTACATTGATGGTGTAATTCCCTGCAGCCGGGTTATCAATTGTAACCTGTTCTGCATTATTCAAAGTATCCACCCTGCGAACAGCAGCGAGCGCAAGGTTTGCAGCAATCGGTGTAGGATCGAGCACCCAGGGATTGAAAGTCTGTGCACCAGGATCAACAAGAGTAAGATCCAGATTATTCACCAGAGCAATCGCTGCATTGGCATCTGCTTCCGGATCATTCCAGATGAGCAATACTTTTAATTGTTTGGTGTTTGCAGGCACAGAGATTATATGTGACTTGAGTCCACCTTGCATCAAAGAATCTCCAAAGAAGTGTTGCAGTTCCAAAGTCTGCACTGCACGTAAACCATTTATTCTTCCATAGCCAAATGCATAGTCAGGGCCTGCTGTTCCGATATCAGCAGAACTGTTCAGGAGACAGCCTTTGATGAGTGCTGCATCAGGATTAGGTTGGCCGGTGATTTCACGGTATGCCTGGTAACATTGGGCCGTAACGCCAGCAACACTTGGGCACGCTGCACTCGTACCGCCGCCTACCTGGAAAGTATTGTTCTCTGCAATGGACATCTGGTCTTTACCGTTTGCAGAGATGTCCGGTTTCAACCTGCCATCAGATGCCGGACCATGGCTGCTGGTTGCATCAACTACCTCATGTGCATCCAGGTTGGCAACTGCGATTACATTCTTTCCCTGTTTAAATCCGCCGGTTATATTTCCCCACGATCCACCGGCTCCATAGCCACAATCTGCCCCCTGGTTATTGCCTGCACTCCATACCGGACAAACCACACGAAGGTTGTGCATGATGCGATCTGTCATAGAGGCAAAAGCGTCATAGTCATTACAACCGGCACTATAGCTGGTAGAAAGTACAACGGTTCCGAGGTTAGCCAGATTTTGAGCAGCACCTGTAACATGCGGATATGAACCTGCCAAAGTATCGGGAGGATAAACACCGATGTCATAAATATAAATCTGCGCACCGGTAGCCATTCCGCGGATAACAGGATCCAGGTTTCCGGCTCCCATACAAATTCCGGAAGTCATGTCACCATGCGAACCACCGGCACCTGTATTAAAAGTATTGGTCATGCGACCGGTATAATCAATGTGTGGTCCAACTTCTCCGTCATCTGCCAGAGCAATGCTTACACCACTTGCATCATAATGTCGGCCTGCACCAAAGTCGGTATTGATTGCATTGCTTCGGTGTAGACTCCGGCCTTTGGTATCATCAGGCAAAGCCGGAACCAGTGGTTCTATGTGCTTCACGAATAAACATGCTGGAATTAATTGCCAGTCATTTTCCTTTATACTCACAGAAACCTGTTTGGATTCATCAAAACTTTCCAGCACTGTGCATCCGAGGTTTCTTAATTCCTGCTTAGCCATCGCCGGAGTCACATTACTGTAATAGATAACAGACATGTTGATAGTACCGTTTTTATTTCTCACCATGTCAGGAATATTTCCAAAGCGAAGCTGGTTACTCATTTTATCTTGAGGTAACAAGTTCAGGATTGTTCTCGGACTATATGGCAGCAATGCGGAAAGATTGAAACCGACAGGTATTGCGACATAAAAAGCATTGTGCGGGATGTAGCCGAGCAGCTTAATTCCGGTAGCTTCCATCTGACCCATTTGTGCCCTGGTAAGGACATTGTTAAACGCGATTACCCTGTAATAAAATCCTTGGTAATATTCTAGTGGATTAACAACATCGTTGATCCGTTCTGAAAAGTCATCGACGGTAGATATTGTGCGGCTCTTCAATAAAATAGAATTATTTCCGGCGAGTACAGGAGAAACTGATGCTGCAAATAAAAATAGAAGTAGTTTGAAAGTGGTAGTTCTAGACATAAGAAATGAGTATTATAATTGGAGAGATAAACCTACGTTTTTTTTCCGGAACAAATAACAACAGGGAAAAAGAAGCGCTATTTTTTTCGCACTTCCTTTAGCAACAAATAGTTCATAGCATTGCGCGAAAGCCCGCTGAGGCCAGGTTGTGTGAGGCGTACGCTTTGGTCGTAATAAACAATCAAGACAGGCGCATTTTCTATGAGCAGCTGATCCATATACTGGTAATAAATGAATCGTGTCGAATCATTTACTTCTTCCATGGCCTTCTCATAGATCTCATCAAAATCCCTGTTTGAAAAATGGGTCGCATTATATCCAATTGGCGGAATATTTTTTGAATAAAAATTGCTGAGAAAATTCTCTGCATCAGGGTAATCTGCAATCCATGACGAACGAAAAAAAGACATCTTTCCTTCATCAATCATATTCATCTGGTCATCGTGCGACTGAACAACTACGTGCACATTAAGTCCGAATTCCTCCCATTGCCTTACAATGTAATCGCACATTTCCCTTGCCTCAGTGTTTGTATGGAGAATCAATTCAGGCATTCCCTTTCCATCTTCATAACCAGCTTCTTTCAGCAATGCACGCACTTTGGATGGATAATAATTATATCCAACCACCACCGTTGAATCATAAGAAGGCAAGCCGGGAGGAACAATTCCATCATTGCCGGGAACTCCGATATTTCCATAGAGGTATCTCCGGAGATTTTTCCTGTAAAAACCGTAGCTCAATGCCTGTCGGATCCTTTTGTCGCAAAGCGGATTATTCTTAGCCGTGGAATCTTTACAGTTATTCACAACACTTAAATATTCAGTATTCAGGTAGGGCGATATTTGAAAATTGAATTTATCTTCAAATCTCGGCTGCAACTGACCTGTTCGTGTGAGCAACTGATCGCGAATCATTCCGTTGATACCCATTAAAATGTCCAGGTTACCTTTCAGGAATTCAATGAATGCGTTTTCTCCTTCAGGGATAAACGAAATTTCAACTGCATCCAGGAATGGAAGGCGTTCACCTTTTGAATTGCTTTCAAAATAATTTTCATTTTTCAGGAAAACCAATTCGACGTCAGGTTTCCAGATTCGAAATTGAAAAGGTCCGGTACCACAAGGGTGGCTCCTGAAATCAGCACCGAAATAATCTACCACTTCATGGGGAACAACTGAACAGCACACCATCGAAAGCATACTCAGAAATGGCACAAACGGTTTCTTCAACGTGATCTTGAGTGTACTGTCATCAACAGCTTCAATACCGGTCATTTTACCGAGTGAATCACGCAACACATGATTCATTACCCATAAACATGGAGATGCTGTGAGCGGATCAATAAGGCGCTTGAAACTGACTACGAAGTCGCTTGCTATTACTTTCCGGGTAACCCTGATCGGGTTGCTTTTGTTGTGGAGTTCATTGAATTCTTCCCGCACATCAAATGAATTATTCTCATGAAAAAAAATATCGTTTCTGAGGTGAAAAACGAAAACCTTTCCTTTCTCCTGCACATCCCAGCTACGCGCAATGCAGGACTTAATATTCAAATTGCTATCAGCCTGTACAAGCCCATTGTAAAGCTGCATGCACGCTCTTGTGTTGGCTTCATTGCTTGCAAATGCAGGATCAAGGGATGTGATGCCACCGGATTCATTGTATCTGAAAACTTTTTTGTCAGCATGCCGGTGTGCACGATTGGAACAACCGGATGCAATAATAGCGAGAAGAATAATTAATGAATGAAAATGAAATCTCCCCGTGGGCATAAAAGCAAAATTAATTTATTCAAAGTACTGAAACCGAAAGGAAGAAAAACTTTTAAACGTTAGGGTCAATTTATTGGAGCAGTACCTATATCAGGCTTCAAAAGAACGTTAATTATAGCCCGTGTAAGTTTTATGGAACCTTTGTAGTTGAGATGATTTTTACTTAACCAATCCATTTTTGAATCAAATAAAGTATCACAGATAGCAATCCTGTTTAAATTATAAATATGCATTGGCTTGAGAAGAGGAAATTTCACCTCTGTGTCGGCTAAATTATTTTGTGATTCATTCCAGCAGGGAATTTCAAACACAATGAAGCGAATTTCATTTGAATCACATAGTTCAGCCATTCGTCTCAAATACTCAAAACCGGGATGTAAATAATTTATTTCACTGCACATTGTACCTTGCTTAAGGATGGTTTGATCAACCACTATTTTATCTGACCTGAACTGGCCCTTCAAAAGATAAGCCGAGCGGTGCGCGCCCGAAAATAATTTTTTCATGTTCTCTATAAACAACCACCGGAACCTGAAGAGCGGCAAATCCTTTAAAGGTTTTTCATAAACTACATGTTGGTAATAATAGCTTACAATAGGATTCACTTCATGAGTGGTGTCATAGTCATTATTTCCACTACTTAAAAACAACAATACTTTATCAGGTTTGGCATTTGTTTCCAGGTAACTTTTTAACTGGATGTAATTTGTAATCAGCGTTGCTCCTCCTACCGCCAGGTTGTGCGCGCCTCCAAATTGAGCAGTGAGCATTTCACTGTTGATGCCATCCAAAGCGGTACTGTTTCCTAAAACAATAATTTTATTTTTCTCCCCGCGAAAACCTGCTGCCTCTTTCGTTTTCTTAAAATCCAGGTCCACCTTGGGCAAAATCCACAGGTAAAAAATATTCAGCATCACAAATGCAACGAACAAACACGCAACAAAAAGCAAAAATTTCTTCATTAAAATTGATAGTAAATAAATGTTTGTGCGGAAAATTGACCAAAGAATGCAATGAGCACCAGCAACATTACACAAATCAAAAACCGTTGAACAATTCCTGATTCGAAAACCTGCCTTTTCACATATAATAAATAGATGCTCATCAGGAAGAACACACTAAAACAGATGCTGTATGAAAGCAGGTCAGCATTCTTAAAAATAATTTCATTGCCATCGGCACGGTTAAAAATTCGTGCTAAAAAATCAAATGCTTTTGCAAGGGATGTTGACCTGAAAAAAATCCATGCGATTGTAACAAGTACAAAAGTGACAGCGATGCGAAAGAGGTCATACAAAGAAGGCAACGGACTGGTCCGCGAGATTAATTCGTCCCTGAATTTTTTATTAGACCCGGAAATAAATGAAGGAACAAATAGCGCTGCATGAATTCCTCCCCAGACTACAAAAGTCCAGTTTGCACCATGCCATATTCCACTCACTAAAAATACAATGAAGACATTCCGGACGCTTAGCAACCTTGAAACCTTTGAACCACCCAACGGAATATAGAGATAGTCCCTGAACCACGAGGATAAAGAGATGTGCCAGCGTTTCCAGAACTCTGCAATGTTTCTTGACAGGTAAGGATAATTAAAGTTCTGCATCAATTCAATGCCAAATAATTTTGCTGTTCCGATGGCGATATCAGAATAGCCGCTGAAATCACAATAAATCTGGAAGGAGAAAGCAAGTGCAGCAATAGCCAAAGAACTTCCGCTAAAATGCCCGGCATCTTTGTAAACCTGGTTCACAATAATTGCCATCGTATCTGCTATTACAACCTTCTTAAAAAAGCCCCAAATGATCAATTCAATTCCCCTGATTGAATCATGAAAATCAAATATTCTTTTCTTTAATATTTGCGGAAGAAGGTGTGTCGCCCGTTCGATAGGACCCGCTACCAGCAAGGGAAAGAAGCTTACAAATACGGCATAGTCAATATAAT
>JBDTTM010000141.1:0-9535 GCA_039930605.1 Bacteroidota bacterium | reverse complement strand
AAAGATGGAAAGCATGGATATATTAATGTAAAAAATGAAACTGTAATTCCTTTCAGTTATGATTTTGCCGATGACTTTAAGAACGGATTGGCTCGTGTTCAGAAAGGTGGAAAGTTCGGTTGGATAACTGTGACCGGCAAAGTAGCCATTCCACTGCAATACACGAATGCATTTAATTTTGGTGATGGACTTGCGCCTGTACGGAATGACGAAGGCAAATGGGGCTATATAAACCCGGAAGGGCAATATTTATTGCAACCAAAGTTTGCTGATGCGAAACCTTTTAATAACGGAGAAGCTTTGGTAAAGAACGGAGATGAATACATTTTCATCAGCAAGACAGGAAAGAAACTCCGCGAAATGAAAAATATGGAAGAAGAGGAAGAAAGAGAGCGCAGTAACAACAAAAAGTAATTCAGGGTTTATATATAAAAAAAAGTCCCCGCATTTGCAGGGACTTTTTATGAAGGATTTTTAGAGATCAGTTGGTAACAAACCTGCCACCGGCAATTGATTGTCCGCCATCAAATACTTTGTAAGAATAAACCCCGTCAGGAAATTCATTCTTATCAAGCTGAATGGAAGCGCCGATATTTTCCAATTGGTAGACAACTTCTCCCAGCACATTATAAACCAGTAACGAACGATTTTTTGCGGAACTTCCGTCCAGTTGAATTACTGCATTTGAGTTGAAAGGATTCGGATACACAAAAGAAGTGATACTTGCTTTCGTTGATACAGCAAGTCCTGTGTTGATATCATATTTAAGTGTGATGATATCTTTCTGCATGTCCGCGCCATCGCTTGAACCCGTAATAAAAATGGTCGATGTTGTCACGATTGTTGCATTTGGTGCATCACCTCCACCGGCAGGGCCATCGTATTCAACAAATTCAGGAATTTCTACACAGGCAGCTTCATCGTAAATCCGCACCATGATATTTTTATTCCGCACCTGTGGGGTTCCTTCTGCGCTTTGACCTGTTACCAGGATCAGGTTACCATTTACATTTACAGCAGCAGGAACATCATCTCCGTCACCCGAACCATTGTAAGTAAATGGAACAGCCGCTGAACAAACATAATTTCCTGTGCCATCATAAATTAAGGTTCCATAGTTGTAATTAGTTGCAGCAGAATTGTCAACATCTGTTTGTCCTGCAACAATGATATTTCCTGTTGCATCAAGGGCAATGGCATTGGCGCGGTCTTCATTGCTTGCAGTTCCGTCATAACTTACACTCCAGTCAAGCGCTCCTGAAGAATTGTATTTGAGCAGCGTATAATCTTCAACAAAAGAACTGCTCTGGGAATAACCGGAAACATATATGTTCCCACCGGCATCTTCTACAACATCAGTTGCACGGTCATCATCAGCAAAATTACTGTTCCAGATAGCAGGAAAACCTGAAACCGGATTGCCAGACGCTTGATCGTAAGAAAGAAGAATTATATCGTCATCGTGGATATTCGAAGTCCTGCCGGCTACATAAACCCTGTTGTTCATTCCAAGGATCAGCTTGACCGGTTCATCCCGGTAGTTGAAAGCATTATTATACCGCTGCGACCATAATATACTTCCCGAAGCATCATATTTAATAGTTACAATGTCATCATTGGCAATGGTATCATTGGGATCTGCATCGCTCACACCTGTTACATAAATTCCTGACGCATCAACAGCCAGTGAAACTGCTTTTTCGCTTTGACTGATGTAATCATAAGTTGTATCCCATTGTACCACAAGATTTGAGTTGAATTTAATCAGGATGAAGTTGCTTTTTTCTCCACTCGATTTCGTATAGCCACATGCATAAATATTTCCGTTTCCATCTGTTGCAATGGCACTCAGTTCATCATCATCGTCATTGGTTCCATTCAACAAAAATGTATCAACGAGGTTTCCCGAAGGATCAATTTTTCCGGCAAAAATATTTTTGTTGTCTGTTTCTGTATATGCATATCCTGCTATATAAGTATTGCCGGAACCATCCTGTACCATGGCTTTGGAACTTTCATTGAAGTCACCTTCTCCATTGTACTCTTTTGTAAAAGAAGTATTGCCGATGGCATCGTATTCAATGCATGTGGCATCTTTCTGTGTGGTAGTGTTATCGATATAGCCCGCGACGATCGCATTTCCAGAAGCATCAACTACAAGTGAAGCGGATTCATCGTCATTGTTCCGGGTGCCGTTCTTGATCTTGGAATATTGTAATATACCCGAAGCATCATACTTTAATGTTACCCAGTCATAACTGGTGTGATTCAGATCAGGATCTGCATCTGTTTTGCCGCAGATCAAAACGTTGCTGAACGCATCTACAACAATGTCCATTCCAATGTCCTCATTGAGTGCCGGTCCTGCCCAATTCCTTTCCCATTGAAAAGTACCTGCTGCATTCCATTTCACCGTATAAACGTCGTAGTCTGTCGAACTTGGGCTTTGATCTGCTTCACCTGAAACATACACATCATTATTAACCTGGTCGACTGCCAGGCATGTTGGCCTAGCATTTCCGCCAACTGCTGATTTATTTCTGGTCCATTGTAAGGTGCCAGAAGAAGAATATTTGAGAACCTTGTAATCGTCATATCCGGAAGCGTTTCTTGCACGACCTGCAACTACAGGATTTCCTAGATTATCCAGTTCAATATCTACAGCGCGGTCATCACCGTTACCACTACTATATATTCTTACAGGAACCCAAAGGTGATTTCCGGTAAGACCATCCAGCTTCATTGTTACCCAATCATCATCTGTTCCAACTGCCGATCTTCCTGTAACAAAAATATCCCCATTGGCATCGATGGCCATGGCTGATGCTTCATCTTTGTAGCCGCTGCGGTTATACCTTGTCCTCCAAAGCAACGCTCCATTTGAATCGTATTTCAAGATGAGATAATCGTTTTGATTTACCGCCCAAGTACCTTGTTCTGTCCAACCTGCAATGATGAAATTTCCGGAAGCATCCACGCCGCAATCAACGGGGCGATCATCCAGGAATGCGGAGTCCACATCGTTGTAAGCTGTGTCCCAAAGATTCGTTCCAGATGCGTCATACTTGATGGTATAAATATCATCACTGGTAGTTCCACCGTCACGGTATCCGGTAACGTAAATATTGCCCGATGCATCAACAGCGCAACTGATGGCTTCATCGTCTCCGCTGCCGGTTCCTTTGGTTCTTGTCCAGATTGTATCGAGGTTAGTTCCGCTTATTTTAACAGTAAGGAAATCTTTGTATTTACCATTCCGGGTAGTAAAACCTACAGCGACATAGTCACCGCCGGGAACGGCAATAATTTTATTGAATTTATCGCTGTTATCACCTGGTCCGGCATAGCGGGATTGCCATAACATTGGAAGGCTTTGGGACCACATGGATGTTGTAAACGAAGCAAACAGAAGGAAAATAGATATTCTTTTCATTGGGATTAATTAGATGATTTAATAAATAACAGGCAAATTCCAGGCGAACGCGCCCACCTGTGTATCAGGATGTAAAGAAAAAGTTACAAATGAATACTTCGATGACTAATATATGAATCAAAGGTTTATTTTATACAGTAGCTATTCACAGGCAAATGTACTGAAAATCACTGTCTCCTCTGATTCGAACATTTTTCTGTTGATAAGTGTTCCTAAAATAGCGAATCTCTGCATGATACCTTTGAGTACAAAGTGGAACAAAAATATCCGCTATATATGAAGAAGACAGCAACAACAAATTTGAAAAAGACTGAAATCAATGCCCTGATCCGGCTGCTTGATGACAGGGATTCTGAGATTTTCGACCAGATCAAAACCAAGCTCCTTACACTTGGAAAAGAAGTGATTCCTATTCTTGAAAATGCCTGGAGTAAATCGCTGGATACATTAATGCAGAAGCGGATTGAAGAGATCATTCACAATATTCAATTCGAGGATTTGCAGCAACAACTGCGGGTCTGGTCTGAAACAGGTTGTGTGGACCTGATCAAAGGCTGTCTGCTGGTAGCACGTTATCAATACCCTGATCTGAATGAAGCTGCTGTTTTAAAATATATCGATCAGCTCAAGAAAGATGCATGGATTGAAATGAATCCGAACCTCACTGCGCTTGAACAGATTAAGGTACTCAACCATATTTTCTTTGATATACATGGGTTCAGCGGCAACACACAGAATTACCATGCGCCGCAGAATTCATTTATCAATATTGCCCTGGAAACAAAAAAGGCAAATCCGCTCATGCTTTCCATTCTCTATATGGAGATTGCAAGAAGTGCTGAAGTTCCTGTTTATGGCGTAAACCTGCCGGAGCATTTTATTTTGTGTTACAAGGACGAGCAAAGTATGATGGGACTGGTTCCTGACAAAGAACTTCATGGCATCCTGTTTTACATCAACCCGTTTAGCAAAGGAGACATTTTTAACAAGCGTGAGGTAGATGAATTTTTAAAGCAGCTGAACCTGAAACAACAGAAAAGTTTTTACGAACCCTGTTCCAATAAAGAGATGATTCAGCGTGTTATACGGAACCTGATGAACAGCTTTCATAAATTAGGTCATGTTGATAAGGTAGCTGAATTGGAAGCACTTATGAATGTTACTTATTAAAGTAGACAGGATACAGTAGACAATTGACAGGGTACAATAGACATTAGACAATGAATACTGACTCCATTTTGAAATGAATGGGAGAATTCAGATTGATAAACTCTGTTATTATATTGCAACCTATTGAAAGTATTTAGACTTAAGCATGTTGTCGTTACTTCCTGATTCCGAGTGACAACCCAAAGAGGTTTTGCATTTGTCTGAACCCGTTCAAGCTACACTTTCGTTTGCATAACATTGACCAATATCAAGCCTTTATTATCTGGTTGAGCGTCGCCTGAACCATTGAATAAGACAGCATACCCTCCAAGGGTTATTGGAACAGCAAATCAAATTATGGAATTGCGCCCCTTTGAAAGTAATCTTCAATGAATGACCCTGAAGCAAGCTGCGAGGTATCCGGTAAATAATGCCATCGAATTACACGGATTTCCGCTAAGGAGAGTGCTAATTCGTGGCGAATACAGACCTCTCAGCAGAGCTTAGAGAAATTCTTGTGATTAAACTCCACTTGAAAGGCATTAATTTTAAAATGGCGGAACGAAAAATTGGGGGATAAAAGTCAAGTTTCTCCTTCCGATTTTTTAAAAGCAACAAAATTTCATTCCTAAAAAAGTCCGCAGGAAGCTCCTGACAAATATCGAAGAGGAATCAACGCAATTCAAACGCCTACACTACTAAATTATCCATGAAATATTGGTTTTAGAAAAGGAATTAAAGCGTTTCCTTGCGGTCACAAAAAATGGATTTCACCTTGATGGTTTAAACCATCAAGGTGAAATTTTTTCGTTTTTATAATATCAATCCAAAATTCCATTCCAATATAGATTCTCAATGAATATGGATTGGGAGCTTACCTTTTTTTCTTAGCATTGCATTAAACTAAACTAACATGGGGAAAAAAATATTTACCCAACGGAACATTTTGGTGATTGGTCTCTTATTTCATTTCCAATCTCTTTATGCCCAACCCGATCACTGGACCACCAAAACTCCACTTACCGGCCATGGCCGAATGGCTGGCGCCGCATTCAGCATCGGTAACAAAGGGTTTGTCGGGATCGGCACTGACTTCGGCGCAGCACAACAGCAGCTCAAAGATTTCTGGGAGTATGATCCAGCTATAGATTCATATACTCAAATAGCGGACTACCCAGGTGGGGGCGTAAATGGTGCAGGATCATTTACATTGGGAGATAAAGGCTATGTGAGTTGTGGCGCAGGAAACGGAAACTTTTACAATGACCTGTGGGCGTATGATACGCTGACGAATTTATGGGAACAAAAGACGTCATTGCCTGGATCTGTGCGCGACTATACGGTTGCATTTGCCATCAACGGCAAAGGATACATTACAACTGGTAATAGTGGCAGCGGTGACCTGAATGACTTGTGGGAATATGATCCTGTTGCAGATAGCTGGACCTCACGAATGGGAATCACTCAGTCAAGAAGCAGTGCTTGCGGTTTTTCTATCGGCAATAAAGGCTACCTCGCTACCGGATATGTAGGAGGTGGTACAATTGACTGTTGGGAATTCGATCCTTTGTCTAACGCATGGACCCAGAAAGCAAACGTAGATACAATACCTCGAAGTGATGGTGTCGGATTTTCAATTGGAGATTATGGATATATCTGTTGTGGTTACGGAATCAATTATCCCGATAATGATTTATGGGAATTTGATGTTCTGGCAAATACCTGGACGCAGCGATCAAACCTCGATGGCCCCGGACGTGCAAACCCTGTTGCGTTCACGTTAGGATTGAAAGCGTTTGTTTTCGGTGGATCAGACATTTCCTTTGCAGCGCTGGCTGCCATGCATGAGTATACCCCGGATAGTACCATTGTGAATTCCGTTCCTCCATCGGAATTACAAGAAGAGGAATATTGGATTTTCCCAAACCCGGCGAGGAATCAGTTGGCAATAGGCCTTCGGTCACCGAAGGCTTGCCGAAGATGCGACAGCAGGCAATATACAATGAAGACAGTTTCCATTTATAACTCGTTGGGAGAAATAGTATATCGAAATGAGGACAATAAAGTGGATTGGAATAAGCAAATTGAAATAGATATTTCAAATCTGCGGTCGGGCAATTATACTGTCGTTATTAATGGCGATCAAACGAAAAGTAAGAAATTGGTAGTTGAATAGGAACTCACTTCCCTAATTTCTCCATCACTTCATTGCTGATTCCTGTATTACTATACCCACCATCATGATATAAGTTCTGCATGGTAACGTATCTGGTGAGGTCGCTGAACATACTAACGCAATAATCTGCACAAGCATCAGCACTGGCATTTCCCAAAGGAGAAAGTTCGTTTGCAAAACCAAAGAATGTTTCAAAGCCGGCAATTCCGCTTCCTGCAGTAGTCATCGTTGGCGATTGAGAAATGGTATTGACACGGACTTTATTTTTTTTGCCATAGTGATAGCCGTAACTGCGTGCCACACTTTCCAGCATTGCTTTAGCTTCTGCCATGTCGGTGTAAAAAGGATATACGCGTTGTGCAGCGATGTAGGTTAGCGCTACCACGCTGCCCCAGTCATTCATGGCATCGAGTTTCCAGGCCACGCTCAACATTTTATGCAGTGAAAGTGCTGAGACGTCCAGCGTTTTCTGGTAGAAATTATAATCCAGGTCGTTGTAGGGTTTATTCTTCCTGATGTTTGGGCTCATGCCGATGCTGTGTAAAACGAAATCGATCTTCCCTCCCATCACATCCATTGATTTGGAAAAAAGAGTGGTGAGTTCTTCCATATTAGTGGCATCGGCAGGAATAATTTCAGACTTAGTTTCATCAGCAAGCTTTTTTATTTCTCCCATGCGCATCGCAATCGGCGCATTGGTAAGTGTAAAAATTGCGCCTTCTGCATGGCATCGCTGCGCCACCTTCCAGGCAATTGAGTTTGCATCCAATGCACCGGTGATAATGCCGCGTTTCCCTTTGAGTAAATTATTCATGTGTTTTGGGTTTTGTTTCTATGTTTGTTGGTGCGATAATATCAAATCGCATCCAGATGAACTAATTCCTGAGCAACTCCTTTGCATTCTCCACCGCAACTGCACTTGGCTTGTCGCCACTTAGCATTTTCGCAATCTCCACAATTCTTTCATCCTGTGTAAGCCGTTTTATTTTTGCAGATGTCCGCTTTGCAACGATCTCTTTGTACACGTAAAAATGATTGTCTCCCCTACCCGCAATCTGTGGCAAATGTGTGATCGCAATCAACTGGTGGTTGCGCGAAAGTTGCTTCAATACTGATGCAACGTTCAGGGCGGTTTCCCCGCTGATGCCGGTATCTATTTCATCAAAGATCATGACAGGAAGTGAAACCAGTTTTGCTACTGCTGCCTTGATACACAACATCAACCGGCTCAACTCCCCACCGGATGCAGCTTTTTCAATTTCTCTCAGCGAGACTCCTTTGTTTGCTGAAAAAATGAATTTTACCGAATCAATGCCATCAACAGTAAAATTTTCATCCGGTTGAACCGTATTTTCAATTTTCAATATTGCGTTCGGCAGGTTCACTGCAGACAATAATTTTGTTATTTCCTTTTCGACCTGTGGGATGGTTTTGTTTCGCTTGACTGAAATCTTTTTTGCAGAAGATATAAGCCATTCTTTTTTCTGTTGAATTTGTTTCCTGCAATTTTCTATTTCAACATCCAGAGTTGCAATTCCGTTGAGTTTGTTTTCAAATTCAATTTGCAGTGCAATGAGTTCATCAATCGTTCTCGCACGATGCTTTTGCTGCAGGCGGTATACTTCATTCAGCCTGCTTTGTATCTCCTCAATACGTTCAGGATCATAGTTTACATTTGAAGCAATTTCATCAACTTCATTCGAAAGATCCTTCAACTCAATGCCAACACTTTTCAAACGTTGGTTGATTTCCTCAAGTGCAGGAAAATGTTTCACCGACTGCTGAACCAGCAACTGAATTTTTGAAATACGGTTTACAAGGTTGTTTTCATTACCTGATAATTCAACTGCAATGGAGTCAAGGTTGGTTTTGATTTCCTCTGCATGGGTAATCGTGCTCAACTCACCTTCTGCTTTTTCCTGCTCGCCCGGCTTCAATGAAACTTCTTTCAGCTCGTTGAATAAAAAACTGAAATAATCCTGGTTTGCCTTGGATTTTTTTTCTTCCTCTTCCAGTTCATACAGATGTTTGAGCAGATTTTTATATTCAAAATAATTTGCTGAAAATTCCGTCAACTCACTTTCAGTTCCTGCAAATGCATCTACAACAGAAAGCTGAAATTTCCGTTGACGGAGAAAAAGCGTTTCGTGCTGGGAGTGAATATCCACCAGCAGTTCGCTCAACTCCTTCAATTGGGAAAGTGTTACAGGCGTATCATTCACAAAACTTCTTGATTTTCCTTCTGCATTCATTTCCCGCCTGAGAATAAGCTGCGCTTCAAAATCAAGTCCTGCATTTTTAAAAAATTCTTTTACTTCCTTGTTTCCTGTTTTAAAAACGCCTTCAATGATACATTTCCTGTCTTTATCCAAAAGAACGTTTTTATCTGCACGCTCGCCAAGAATCATCGACAGTGCGCCAAGCAAAATTGATTTACCTGCACCGGTTTCTCCTGTGATGATCGTCAATCCTTTATCTAGGTCCAACTCAAGCGAGTCGATCAAAACATAATTTTGTATGAATAATTTCTGGAGCACGTTTATGGAGTGAAGTTAGATTTTACAATGCTTGAGATTTCCTCTTTTTGTTGTGAATTACGGTGCTGCTGGCGACTAGCTACTGGCTACTAGCTTCTAGCTGCTGGCTACTTGCCATTTTTTCTCCGTTTAGCAATTTGTCGCGGCTGTTAATTGCTAACTGCAAATTGCCAACTGGCTTCCCGGCTGCTGACTGCTTCCTGCAGACTTCCGCTTGATTTCGAGCTGTTCATTACCGAC
>JBDTTM010000140.1:0-9547 GCA_039930605.1 Bacteroidota bacterium | reverse complement strand
CGCACCGCGCTTCTTTTGCCGATTCCGGGAAGGGTGGCAAATTCGTTGACTGCCTGCTCGAATATTTTGGAAGGGAAGGATTGCATAAGGCAAAAATACACAATCCGGAGAGGTTTCTAGCAGTCTGAATTGAATGTGCAAATTGCTATTTGAACATTTAATCTCCTTCTGTCCTCTTTTAACTCATCTTCGCGAAACTTGAGCAACTGTACGCTGTCGCTATAGCTTATCGTAGGTGCCTATAGCTTTAACGTACGCGGTCAGAGGAGCAGGGCTTTTTAACTTTTAACTTTTGATTTTACTCTTTGATAAATTTCTTACTCAATATTTCCTTCTCAGTGCTCATCGTAACAACGTACATTCCATTTGCAAACTGCTCACATCTTAAATCTTTAGTGAAGTAAGAAGAAGAAAGTTTTCCTGTTTCTTTAAAAACTTGTCTGCCTGTCAAATCAAAAACAGCAAGTGAAAATTTTTTTCCTTTCAGCCCCTCTGCATTGATAAAAGCAATCTGCCAGCCTGAATGATAAAACACATGCAAGTCTCCTCTTGATTCATCGTACTTTATACTTTGTACTCCTACTAAACTATCGCAGCCACTGCCTATTAATGCGCCCAATTCATAATCAGGGTTGTTAGGTAAGCCATAGTATGTACGTTTGCCACCGAGGTAAAAACTATATGGTGTAAACAAACATGAATCTCCCAAACTATCCGGTCTGTTAATTACGCTCAAATTCATGTTGCCTGTGTAGTACATTGAATCTGGAAACGGAAAATAATATGCATAATAACCAAAACTTATATAAACTTTATCATCTGGTGCAAGGCGTATTGTTCCACCCTGCTCTGGGGCAATTGGATGGTATATGGTATCTCTGCTTGCGGCAATGTTAACTGCATTCAAATTATATTGGTAAAGCCATGAATCTTCTTGCCCTGCACCGCCCAATGCGCGGGTTATATATATCTTGCTGCCATCAGGAGAAAAGCAACTGCTGAAATGCTCACCTGATTCTATATGTTCAGGTTCTACTATTACTGAATTGCTTAGCTGCCCAGTACATCGGTCAAAATTAAATAGCTCGATCAAATTTCTCCAATCAGTCATTAATAATTTATCTCCTTGCTTATTAAAGGAAATGCATCCAGCATTTGTAGTTATTACGTAACCGATTGACTGAATTGGCAAAGGGCTAATACTATAAGGAGTAATTAAATAAATATAAAAATCATTATTAGACGGACTCATATAACCTTCAGGTTTAGATATCACCCACCAATCACGCCCATTACCATGTTTAATCGCCGTTATTCCATCAATTGATGAAATGTTGTTCAATAGCACATTTTTTTGAGTGACAGAACCTAACCCTCCGTTTGAATTCATATCAATTATGCTATAGTATAAACCTTGCATAGCTGGAAGAGAAGAAGAAAATAAATAATATTTACCCGTACTATCAGGCATAGGTAGCGTAATAAGTTCATTATAGAAACCTGAACCAACTATATGATCGCCATTAAGAATTAGCTGGTTTTGATTATTATTGACATGAGTTGAAGTATCGCTTGTATTGACTATAGTATAAGCATAGAATTGCAAATTACCCATAGAATCGGATATGCTTGCGCAGCTTCCTCTTCCTCTCATTGTACTATTAACTGGAACAGGATTACTAATGTTAGAGAAATCAACTCCGGCTGAGTCACCAAATATCCATATACTATTTTGATTCTGCGCCATGCTGCAATTGTGAATCATTAATAAGGCTATAATAAAATTTTTTTTCATTGAAAAAGAAGAAACACTGCATATATCAATATAGTGCTTCTATTTAAATTATTTGATTATTACGAGTTTGCTCTTTGAAACTGATTCGTTTCCAGAGAAGTGGATTACAGAATAAATTCCTCCAACAATACTTTCAATATCCAAAACAAAACTCTTGTTATTTAATGGCAATTTGTATTCAATAATTTTTTGGTGAAGAAAATTATATACAGCTATCCTATCATCCAAACCAAAATCAGTGCGACTCGTAAAGTTAACGATGTGGCTTGCAGGATTAGGATGCAATTGGTCATAGTTGACTATTTGCTGCTCAGTCGCAGAATGTTGATTGCTTGCCCTTCGCAAATTAACAGATATGTCTATGTCATCAAAAACATCCTCGTTCAGCAATGCTCGCATAGTGTAAACATCAAGTCCGCCTTCGAGGGCAGTTTGTACTCCTATGCTTAGTGCCTGCACTTTTTGAGTGGAGCTTAGTGAATAATTCATTCTATAAGCGGCAAACAATTGATGCGCTTCTTTGGAATTGGCTTCTGAAGCGTTGACAGGTGCGATTGTATTGTTAACTACCAGGGCAGATGAAACATTGTTTAAATCGAGCAACTGTTTTACATCTGAAATAGTTGCTAAGTTTGTTTGGCTGAGCGAGTCGAATGCATTTTGAAAAACAACATCATCGGGCAAACCAAGTGTTAGGATGGTAGAATCTTTTAGGGCTGCATTGTAGAAGGCTTCTTTATCCTGGTATTCATTTTCTTCAGGAAAATCTTCTCCGTAGTCGGTAGAGTCAGTAATAGCACTACCGAAGTTTTCTTTCCGTTTATCATCTGCAGGTGATTGTGCTGTCTGACAACCGGAAATGGAACCGGTTGGGGAAAATATATTTAAATTAATTAATCCAAGTCCTGGTTCTTTAGTTGGAGAGGAATTACTGTACCATTTTACAATCAACCCACCCAGCAGTGAGCCTGCAAAGTCATAACTACTTCCAGCACTATTCCATGTATCATGCAAATCGTTGCCGGAGACATCATGCCATGGCAAATCCGCATTTGCCATATGAATGTTGTGCCAGTTGCCTGTTGTATTAAAACCCATAAAATATGTCCCCCCACACTTATTATACACCCATACCCCGCTGCCCAACTGTTCTGCTTTGTTAGAGCAGAAATTACTGTTGGTCGTATTGTCCACACTAAACCCGCGGAAGTGTTTGTCTATTCCTGGGCCTTGCGGCGTGGTATTACTCAGGGCAATGTTATTTTCTACTTCTAAATTGTCGCAGTTTTCGAACCAGTAACCGAAATAGTGTTTGTTAGCACCTGGTGCCTGGGCATTCAGGTAATGTACCTGGTTGCTGTAGCCAAGTGTACTGGAGAAACCAATTAGAATTTGTCCGGCATGGCGGTTGGCAATGTTGCGAAGATGAATACCCTTCTCCGAATTGCTGATTATATTGTCAAAAGCGGTTCCAACTACTTCTACTGAAAGTGGGTTTTGAATACTGATGGCTTTGTAACCTGCAGTGGTAGCATCAAAAGCAAGGGGTATATGAGTATCATCGCAGTTAAACCAGTTTCCATTAACATGAAATTGTGAATACTTACCCATGTCAAAAATCTGCAGGCCGTAAATAAAATCTATTGCATCGTTGGCAATCACCGAAATAACAGAATTTGCCGGGGCTTTGTAAATATTAATGGCTTTTGCGCACGATTCGAATCCACCATCATTAATATCTTTATTATTTTTTTCTATTGTTAAATTAGAAATCCCAGTTGCATAAATGCCAGTGTTGCAATGGATGAATTTATTTGGGTATCCGGAAGACTGATCATCAATGACCACGGTATTTAGAGAAGCGTCATCGTTGAAAGCAAATATTCCACCTCCTTGTTGAATGAAGATTCCGGGTTGCTCTTTTTCAAGATAACCTATGCTGACAAATAAATTATTGAATGCGTGAAAGCTGCTGTTGATCGAATAAATACCATATCCTTTTTGTTCGAAATTATTAATGTAATTGAGACCAGGATAGCCGATGTTTACATCTGAAACGTTCTCCAATATAATATGATAAAAAGGTATTTGCTTTTCAAAACCTGGCAATGCAGAATAAGTGAACTTGCTTTGATAGATTGAAGAACCTGAATAATTGCCGTCATGCGAATAAATATCAATAATGTTGTTGTCAAACTCACCATTCAATACCTGAAACCAGCCACCGTTTTTTATTTCGATCGCATTTGTTGCATCTGTAAAAATATTAGCACCGGCAGATGTTGAACCAATTGTAACATTTGATACCTGGTCAATCATTACATGGTATGGTGGAACTTGATTTGCATAGAGTGGCTTGGTAATGACACTATCATCGCAACTGAATTTGCATTTTGTGAGCAAATTTCCGCCAGCAGATGTGTAAGAACCTGGATTGTATAGAATTCCCGAATAGTTTCTGTCAAAATCAAGACGCGTTAAGTTTAATTTGCCTTGTTGGTTATCAATTGCGAGTTCTGCATCAGCAATATGAGAATGGGAAGGGGACACAGCACTCGTATTGATTGTTCCTCCGGCGTTTACAACAATTCCTTTCCACATATCACCGCATGCGAATAGATTAGAAGCAGTGGTAACCGTGGTTCCAATAATATTTAATACAGAATTCGCCGTTACAGTTATTGTTTTGCCTGGATCAATAGCGATGGCGCAATCCTCGATAGTCACTACAGTTGGACTAACACCATCTCCTATTACCCAATCGGAGGTTAGATGATAGGTTGATGTAATAGTTGGGGAAGTATTATATGTATAAGAAGGTCCGGTCACAGGGTTCGGAAAATTGAGTACATTCGGATAATCATTGCAGGCAAAAAATTCACGAAAGTCGAAATCAAAAGCAGCTGAAATAAGATCATCAGTATTGGTTGGTGTAACAGAAACCGGAAAACAAAGGTTGCCATAGTCAGCACAATCAATAATGTAGGGTAGCTTAAGCAACAAAGACTTTTCTCCGGATTTTCGATCACTCGTTTTCCAGTAATTTGTTGAGGCCATACTTTGAGGACCGGAACCTCCAACACAAGTGCCAATAAGCAGAGGACTCCCGTCCGGGTAGACTAAACTGGAAGAATTATTGCCTTGTTGTGGAGCAATGCCAATACTTGTACAGTTTAACACAACTGTTTTATTTTGCATATACCAAATGCTCAGTCCAGGTTCAGAAAAATCCTCTAATCCTGATTTCTTACACAATTCAATTCCACCGTCCGAAATCAGGTTGTCGGGTGAATTTGCTTTTTTGATATATGCATCATCAATCCATACGAGTAATCCTTTTACATTATCAGTTAATACTGTCGATGGATTTGAACTTGCAATACTGAAAGTGATTGTATTTTTTTTACCATCGGTGTGAATCAGACTTAATATTGAAGTTGTATAGAGTGGGGGAATATTTCCAGCCAAATTAATATCAATACGTTCCCATCCATCTCCACCAAACGCAACGTCTTCCTGCCAAATCATAGTACCATTTAATTCAACCTGTTTCATCATGCCTGTTGGTTGCACTGTACAATTTAGTGTACAGCCCTGTACTTCGAAGTTATGAAATTCCTGGTAGCTATCTTTTATATTAAAAATAAGATGTTTTTCCGGAGAAGGTACGATAACAGAAATATGCTGCCATGCTGATGCATTATATTTTTTCCAATTGGCTCCATCGTTATTTGCAACTGCAAGCACATCAATGCCGTGTAATCCCGCATCGTTCGTAACATTGTATGAGATTGAAGCAATGTTGCCTGTATTGATAACCTGTTCTTCACTATAGAAATAATTGTTGCTGGAAGTGGTCAAAGAACTGGCATTTGAGGCTGGCGGATTTAAAACAGGGTTACTAGAGTTGGGTTTTATAAGATAAGTAAGATCTTGACTTCCTTGTCCTGGTGATAGAGTAATGTCAAAATTACCAGAAGTGCTATATTGCGTGTAAATGTGATTGGGTGATACCGATTTATTAAACGTCTGAGGAAGCTGTCCTCCTCCATCAAAGAGATCAAGATAAACTTCAGGCGGCTGCGGGCTGTTTCCGGTTACGATACTACCAATTTTGTAGCTAAAAAAATTTGGAGAATATTTTATTGTCTGATCTGCAACGTCATCATCAAACGCGCAATTTTCAATATAATTATCTGCAACGCTTGTGAAGCCATAGTTGAGATTAATCCCCGTACCTGTGATTCCGCATGGATCAGTTGGAAGATCTGTTTTGTTGCGCGAATCTTCTACAACGCTGAATGTATTATCAGTAACCCAAACTTTATATTTTTGAGGCAGATCATAATAAAAATCAACTTGTTCATTTGCAGCATTTATTCTCCAGGGATTCGGTACCCATGAACCGCTTGAATATTTCCAGGCATTCTCACAAGCTTGTCCACCCTGTCCATAACTATCTTCCACTCCTGAAAGGCAGGGGTAGTAACTTCCTGAATTATCTAAATCCTGATTGCCAATAAGTATCTCTATTACCCCTGTGCTGTGAAGAACGATATAGCCTGTTAATGAACCGGACCCGTTGTATGGATTGATGTTTTCGTATTTTAGTACAAAGGTGTTTGCAGTGGCTTCATAGCTAATTATTCCCGATGGGGAATTGCTTGGGTCCAGATCAGTCCAGCAAAGGGCAATGAAACCATTGGGATCAGATGGATCAGGTATGTTGGCATGTGGTGGATCTGAGTATGTGCTGGTAATTCCATTTGCATTATCAAATTTAAGAAAACCATTTGAGGAAATGTAGCATCCGGTCTTAGGATTCGCATTATCAATATCATTAAAAAATGGAAAAGTAAATCCATTCGTAAATGGAATATACCATCCACCATTATTTAAATTAGTATTAGGAAGAAGAGTTCCATAGTTAACATTCAAACTGCTAAGAACTGTTGGGTTGTTCATAGCAGGAATATTAGAAGTGTAGTCTTTTTTTACGGGCCCATAAAAATAGGGATAGTTTACGCTTCCACCTGAAGAATGGAAAATCGAATTGTGCAATAAAACATCTCCCGGAGAGTCATCATGTATTTGAAAAGGAACATTTACTGTTTCGCAAAGTGAAGAAGGGTCGTTGTAAAACCTGCAATCTGCCGAAGCGTTGGAAATACCTGGATGCATATGCGCGCCATATTTATTGTGCTTATTTATTCCGCCGGAAAATTGGGTAAGCGTATTGTTGAAAAAATCAATATTGTAAAAGGTGGTTGACCCGTCAAGAGCTTCCTTTCCTTCATCAAAAATCACATTATGTAGGGTAATGTTAGTTCCGTTAAGAATGTACCCTGGTCCTGCATCAGCGTCCATCCATATATTGTAGCCAATTCCATAGACACCCCTTCCTTTAGTGTGATGAAGATATGTATCGCTTATGGTGACGTTGTCAACTTTTCTATCTATCCATATATTTGCTAAGCTAAATCCATAAATTTCGCAATTAGTAATAATGTAACCATAACCATAGCAAACGGATGTTCCATTTACACATGTTCCTGCTGGAAGCAGTGTGCCTGGTCTGTCCAGTAAAACTCCGCCAGTATATTCAGCTACGTACTCCTGGTTTGCAATTGTTGAATTGTGTCCTGCATTAAAATCGGTCCAGTTAAGTGCAGGTCCTTCAATACGTAAACCACTCATAGTTGTAGGGAAAGCAAAAGTTCCATTAGTCATTGCGGTTGGCGCCATTGCAAAAAGAAACATCTGTTCAATATTGTAGGGAGAAACAATGAAATGTTGGCTGCGGATGTTTTTTGAATAAAATTTTGTCCCGTTTGGTGTACTCAATAGATTATAGTTGCCAGTTAGAGCAACTCCTGGTGGAATAATTAGCGGTAATAAAAAATGCCCAGTTCCACTTAACCTTAAAGCATTGAAATCAAAAGACCCATTGTTATTTGTAAGCACATCTCCCGGCTGAGCACTTCCTGGTACATAAATCGGAGAAAAGGTGGTGCCATCGTCCCAGTAATAAGACAAAGCCCCTTGTGTACCAGGTGTTGTACCACCGACTAAATCATTCCATCCAGTATATGATTGTGCGATGGAATAAAAATTAGTAAATGTATTTGTTAATAACAACAACAGAAGAATACGGTATACTTGTTTCGGTATCATTTTCGATTAGTTTTTTGGTTGGTATACAATTAAATAAAGACCTGCATTTTCAGATTCTAAGTTGTTATTTCGTTGCTCATCCATTGGGCGATGTGGTCAACCGGTTCTAAGATCGAAGTACGAAACTTTACTCGATGAAAGTTTAACTTCTTAAGGAATAGCCCACACAAAATTACCTTTTTCCGGTCGGGTGAAAAAATAAGCAACTCAAAGCTAATTACTAAAACAATCTCTTTTACAATTCGGAAATATTTTTTTAAGAAGGTGTAGCATTAACATCCCCACGTTTACAACCTCAAACACCCAACTTCAAACTTCAAACCCCTCCTCGTATTTTGCCCTCATGAGTTCAACCTTAATTCTCGTCTGCGTCCTGGCTTATTCTGCCATGCTGTTTTTTGTGGTTTGGCTTACCAGCAGGAAAGCAGATAATGAAAGCTATTTTATCGGGAACCGCTCTTCCAGGTGGTATGTGGTGGCGTATGGAATGATCGGGGCTTCACTCAGCGGAGTTACTTTTATGTCAGTTCCCGGTGCTGTTTTTACCACGCAGTTTTCCTACATGCAGGTGGTGATTGGCTACCTGGTTGGTTATTTCATCATCGCCAATATTTTAATGCCTGTCTATTACAGGCTAACCCTGACTTCCATTTACACATATCTCGAACAACGCTTTGGTAATGTTTCTTATAAAACAGGTTCTTTGTTTTTTATTTTATCAAGGGTGATAGGAGCTTCATTCAGGATGTACATAGTTGTGAACGTGTTGCAGACTTTTGTGCTGGATAAAATGGGAGTTCCGTTCTGGGTAACAGTATTGACCTTTATTATTTTAATACTCCTCTACACTTACGAAGGAGGTGTGAAGACCATTGTGTGGACCGATACTTTGCAGACTACCTTCATGCTGCTCGCGCTGGTATTTTGTGTGATTGCAATCAGCATGCAACTTGATTTGTCTATGGGTGCATTGTTTTCAAAAGTTTTCCATTCCAGCTTTTCAGATTATTTCGTGAGTGACATCAAGTCGCCCAATTATTTCTGGAAGAATTTTCTTGGTGGTGCGGCCATTGCCGTTGCCATGACGGGCCTTGACCAGGAAATGATGCAGAAAAACCTGAGCTGCAAAAATATTGGGGAGGCGAAGAAAAATATGTTCGTTTTTTCTGCCGTACTTGTTGTAGTCAATCTTATGTTTTTAGTTTTAGGAGCAGTACTTTGCTTCTATGCGGAACAGAAAGGTATTACAATTGATCCAAAACATACTGATGATTTATTCCCGAATGTGGCTTTGAATTTTCTCGGCACTGTTGCCGGTTTAATTTTCATTATCGGGCTTATTTCTGCCGCCTACCCTAGTGCAGATGGCGCACTCACTGCCTTGACCACAGCTTTCTGTTTTGACTTTCTCGGCATACAGAAAAACACAAAGATCAATGATGCGCAACGAAAGAAAATCCGTTACATGGTTCATATCAGTTTCGCAATTGTGTTGTTGCTTACCATCATTTTATTCAGGATGATTAACAACGACGCAGTGATCAGGAATGTTTTCAGGGCTGCCAGTTATACTTATGG
>JBDTTM010000139.1:0-9550 GCA_039930605.1 Bacteroidota bacterium | reverse complement strand
ATGTAGCAGAGAGTGCATTGGAAGAACACCTGATAAAGAACAATGCTGATCATGGCTGTGTGGCTGTGATGGAAGTTGAAACCGGAAACATCGTTGCCATCGCCAATCTTTCCAAAACCTCATCAGGTACATACGAAGAGAATTTCAACTATGTAATCGCAGAAGCATCTGAACCGGGATCCACCATGAAACTTGCTTCCCTGCTGGTAGGTATTGATGATGGCCTGATCGATTTGAATGAAACAGTAGATGTCGGAAATGGATTTATGACTTATTGTGGCCAGGCGATGCGGGATGCGCATGCACCGAAAAAATCAAAGCTCACAGTTAAAGAAGCATTCATGACTTCTTCTAATGTGGGTATTTCAAAAATCATTACGCATTATTATTCGAAACATCAGCAGGATTTCCTCGATAAGCTGAGGTCATTCGGATTAAATGATAAGCTGGGAATACAGATTGAAGGAGAAGGAAGGCCGAGAATCAAAAACTCAAAAGATAAAGATTGGAATCCTTGTGTGTCTCTGCCATGGACATCCATTGGATATGAAGTATTGATTTCTCCATTACAGACGTTGACTTTTTACAATGCCATCGCCAACAATGGCCGAATGGTAAAACCAAAATTTGTAAAGGAAATCCGCTACCATGGACAATTGATTAAAGCTTTTCCTACTGAAATAATCCGCGACTCGATTGTTTCTCCATCAACCATTCTGAAAGCGCATGAACTGCTCGAAGCAGTTGTAGACAGCGGCACAGGAAGGGCATTGAAAAATCCGCATTATAAAATTGCCGGCAAAACCGGTACAGCACAGATTCAGCATCCAAAATTCGGATATGACAAATCTCACGTGACTTACCAGGCTTCCTTTGCAGGCTATTTTCCTGCGGATCATCCGAAATATTCCTGCATTGCAGTCGTATACGCACCTGGTGGAGCAGAGTATGTTGGTGGCGCTGTGAGTGCCCCCATATTCAAAGAAATCGCCGACAAGGTTTTTTCAAATGAGATGGACCTGCACAGCGAGCTCGCCGCATCTGATTCGTCAGATAAAAATATCCCGTATTCAAAACCCGGTCAGCAAAAAGACCTCAACAAAGTCCTGGCTGAATTAAAAGTCAATGCTCTCTCGCGCAACGCTGAAGCAACATGGGTATCCACAACAGGCAACGATGCGGGTATAATGATGACTGAAAGAAAAACACAATACGGAGCAGTACCCAATGTTCTTGGTATGGGCATTCGTGACGCTATTTATTTACTGGAAAACTCAGGACTGAATGTAACTGTAAGCGGCAAAGGAGCCGTGAAAAAACAATCGCTGGATCCGGGTACAAGAATTTTGAAAGGACAAAAAATTGTGATTGAGTTGGGATGAAGCTTCTGAAAGAACTTTTATACAAATCGGGACTAAAAGAAGTACACGGCAGTACTGAAACCCGCATTACCGGGGTTTGCTTTGACTCGCGCAAAGCCAATGACGGTGCTGTATTCGTGGCTACCCGCGGAACGCAAAGTGATGGCCACCGGTTCATCAATGATGTCATTGCGAAAGGTTGCAAAGCAATCGTGTGTGAAGAAATACCGGCAGTGGTAAAAAGTGATGTTACGTATGTCGTGGTCAATGACAGTGCAACAGCATTGAGCATCATTGCTTCCAATTTTTATGACAACCCATCAGAAAAATTAAAACTAGTTGGGGTAACTGGTACAAATGGTAAAACAACGACAACAACGCTGCTATACCAGCTTTTCAGAAAATTCGGCTACAGTGTCGGCTTGCTTTCCACAGTAAAAAATAAAATCAACGACCAAACGATTTCTGCAACACATACAACTCCTGATGCAGTTCAGTTGAATGCATTGCTTGAACAAATGGTGAATGAAGGCTGTAAGTATTGCTTCATGGAAGTAAGTTCACATGCTGTAGCTCAAAAAAGAATAGCAGGATTAAAATTTGCAGGTGGTGTTTTTACAAATCTCACGCACGACCACCTCGATTACCACAAAACATTTGATGAATACCTGAAAGCAAAAAAGACATTCTTCGATGGTTTGAGCAGTGAGGCTTTTGCACTCACCAATAACGATGACAAGAACGGGCTTGTCATGCTTCAAAATACGCATGCAAGCAAATACACGTACAGCTTAAAAAGCATGAGTGATTACAAATGCCGGCTGATTGAAAATCATTTCGAAGGACTGATTATGAATATTGACGGTCATGAAGTCATCTGCCGTCTCGTGGGAAGCTTTAATGCCTACAACCTTACGGCGGCTTATTCTATAGCTGTATTACTTGGAGAAAATAAAATGCAGGTGCTCACCCACCTCAGCAATCTCGATCCGGTGGAGGGCAGGTTTGACTATCTCACTTCGAAGAAAAAAATTATCGGCGTGGTAGACTACGCACATACGCCTGATGCGCTTGAAAATGTACTCAAGACTATTCACGATGTATCAGGACAGGGAAGAGTGATTACAGTAGTTGGTTGTGGCGGCGACCGTGACTCGACCAAGAGACCGGTAATGGCAAAAATTGCGTCAGAGATGAGCGACAAGGTAATTCTTACCTCTGACAACCCACGGTCAGAGGATCCTTCTGAGATCATTCACCAGATGGAAAAAGGAATTGCACTCAGTGAATCACGCAAAGCCCTTTCCATCGTAGACCGGAAAGAAGCAATTAAAACGGCAGTCAGTATTGCGCAGCCGGGTGATGTCATTCTCATTGCCGGCAAGGGACATGAAAAATACCAGGAAATAAAAGGGGTTCGGACACCTTTTGACGATAAAGAAATTTTAGGTGAAATGTTTCAATTATTCGACTAACAGTGCTCTACTATTTTTTCAAATATCTAGATCAGCAATTTGATGTGCCCGGTGCAGGGGCATTTCAATATATCTCGTTCCGCGCAGCACTGGCAATTATTTTCTCTTTGATGATCTCTATGATTTTCGGAAAGAACATCATCAACTACCTGCGTAAAAAACAGATTGGTGAAACCGTTCGCGACCTCGGGCTGGAAGGACAAAAGCAAAAACAGGGAACACCTACAATGGGAGGCCTCATCATTATTGCAGCCATTCTGATTCCCACATTCCTGTTCGCCCGCCTGCTCAATGTATATGTGATCATTATGATTGTGACGACCATCTGGCTTGGATTGATCGGGTACCTCGATGACTACATTAAAGTATTTAAGAAAGACAAGGAAGGTCTTGCCGGTAGATTTAAAATATTGGGGCAGGTTGGCCTGGGTTTGATTATAGGCTGTACGATGTATTTCAATCCCTATGTAGTTGTGAGAGAGAAAATGATGGGCAGCGAAGAAATAAGAGTCTCAAGAGAAACAAAAAATTTCGTTGACGATGCAAGGAGAAATGAAAATCGCCTGTTCTCACCGGAAAATATCAAGGCAACTAAAACAACCATTCCGTTTTACAAGAACAATGAATTTGATTATGCAAAACTCATCTCATGGGTTGGGCCGAATTATCAGAAATATGCATGGATTGTTTTCATCCCCATCGTAATCCTCATTATCACTGCTGTTTCAAACGGGGCCAACATCACAGATGGAATTGATGGATTGGCGACAGGGACATCGGCAATCATCGGGGCTACGCTTGGAATTTTCGCATACGTTTCAGGTAACGTGGTGTTCGCTGACTTTCTCAACATCATGTACATTCCGAACTCCGGCGAACTTGTTGTATTCATCGCAGCATTTGTGGGAGCGTGCATTGGCTTCATGTGGTACAACGCCTATCCAGCCCAGGTTTTCATGGGCGACACCGGAAGTTTAGCCCTTGGCGGCATCATAGCAACATTTGCCATTGCGATCAGGAAGGAATTACTCATTCCTATTCTCTGCGGAATTTTCCTGATTGAAAATGTTTCTGTCATCCTCCAGGTTTATTATTTCAAATATCAGAAACGCAAACACGGAATTGAATATGCACGTGAACACCGGTTGTTCAAAATGTCTCCATTACATCACCATTACCAAAAATCAGGTTACCACGAATCAAAAATAGTTACACGCTTCCTCATCATCGGGATCATGCTTGCCGTGGTCACGTTTGTAACGCTGAAGCTGAGATAAAATGGGAAACAGAATTGCGATAATCGGAGCTGCAGAAAGCGGTACAGGTGCAGCAGTGCTTGCATCGAAGAAGGGTTTTGATGTTTTCGTGAGCGACGGAGGAAAAATTGGTGATAAGTACAAAAACGTTCTTACCAAATACGGAATTGCATTTGAAGAAGGAAAACATACAGAAGAGAAAATCCTGCATGCAAGTGAGGTAATCAAGAGCCCGGGCATTCCTGACAAAGCGGTCATCGTAAAAAAGGTGCGCGAAAAAAATATTCCTGTCATCTCAGAAATAGAATTCGCCGGAAGATTTACGAAGGCGAAGATGATCGGCATCACAGGAACGAACGGTAAAACCACGACAACACTGCTCACGCATCATATCCTGAAAAAAGCCGGGATGAATGTTGGCTTGGCAGGCAACGTCGGAAAAAGTCTCGCCATGCAGGTTGCAGAAGAAAATTACGACTCCTATGTGATTGAGTTAAGCAGTTTTCAGTTGGATGGCATGTTCGATTTCAAATGCGACATCGCCATACTCACCAATATCACACCTGATCACCTCGACCGGTACGACTACAAAATGGAGAATTATGCAATGTCGAAGTTCAGGATCACACAAAACCAGGACGCAAACGATGTCTTCATCTACTGCGCCGATGACGAACTCACCAATCAATACATCAATAAAATAAATATCAAAGCCACGCAATATCCTTTCTCGATAAAAAAAAAACTCAACAAAGGAGCCTGGCTGGAAGACAATCAAATTCAAATATTAACTAACACTAACCAATTTACTATGCTCATTCAGGACCTCGCCCTACAAGGCAAACACAACATTTACAACAGTATGGCAGCTGCACTTTCCGCACGCTCGCTGGAAATCCGCAACGAAGTGGTGCGCGAAAGCATGTCTGATTTCCATAACATCGAGCATCGCCTTGAATATGTGATGTCAGTCAATGGAATAGAATTTATCAATGATTCCAAAGCAACCAACATCAATTCTACCTGGTATGCGCTTGAAAGTTATCATCGCCCTGTAGTGCTCATCCTGGGCGGCGTTGACAAAGGAAATGATTATGGAATGCTGGAAGAACTTGTCAAAGAAAAAGTAAAAGCAATCGTATGTCTTGGCATTGACACCAGGAAAATTCACAAGGCATTCAAATCACTTGTTACTGAGATTGTAGATGTAACCTCTGCAGAAGATGCAGTGAAAGAAAGCTACCGCCTAGCAAAACCGGGTGACATCGTTTTGCTATCCCCTGCCTGTGCAAGCTTTGATCTGTTTGAAAATTATGAAGACCGAGGACGCCAGTTTAAAGCTGCAGTAAGAGGACTTTAATCAGTCGCACATTTTAATTCCGAATATCCATGCATAGTACCTGGCTTGATAAATATTTCAAAGGCGACCGCACCATCTGGCTGGTGGTGTTCATCCTAACCTTGTTCTCGCTGCTGGCAGTGTATAGTTCCACCGGCACCCTTGCCTATAAATACCAAAGCGGGAACACAGAGTTTTATCTCTTCCGCCAGGCGCGTTTTCTTATCATCGGGCTTGCATTGATGTACCTCGCACACCGCATCCGGTATAATGTGTATTCACGACTATCGCAGATTGCACTTTTTATCGCAATCCCGTTGTTGGTGCTTACGCTGATAATCGGAACCAACCTGAATTCTGCCAGCCGCTGGTTGTCTCTGCCCGGTATCAATACTTCTTTCCAGACCTCCGACCTTGCCAAGCTTGCATTGATCATGTTTGTTGCCCGGATGCTTTCACGTAAACAGGAAAACATCAAAGACTTTAAAACAGCCTTCCTCCCGATCATGCTTCCTGTCCTGGTCGTATGTGGATTGATCCTCCCGGCCAACCTGTCCACATCATTGCTGGTTTTTTTCACCTGTATCGTTTTGATGTTTATCGGAAGGATCAATATGAAGTACATTTTATACATGGGATTGATAGGCGCCTTGTGCCTGGGTTTGTTTGTCGTGATTAAATTAAATTCAGACGACACCGGACGTGTGGGAACCTGGAAAGCACGACTGGAACATTTCAACAGCGGAGATTCAAACGATAACTACCAGGCCGACCAGGCGAAAATTGCAATTGCCGGCGGAGGCTTAGTCGGAAAATTTCCCGGCAACAGCACACAAAGGAATTTTCTTCCGCACCCATATTCCGATTTCATTTTTGCAATCATCATTGAAGAATATGGGTTTCTTTTCGGTGGTGTGCTCATGATTTTTTTATACCTCCTCCTATTCTTCCGCGTGATCCGGTTTATCAACCACAGTCCACGCGCTTTTGCAACACTTCTTGCCGTTGGTTGCAGCTTCATGCTCGTATTCCAGGCAATGATCAACATGGCAGTTGCGGTGAACTTATTTCCGGTTACCGGGCAACCCCTTCCATTGGTGAGTATGGGAGGAACTTCCACTTTATTTACCAGTATTGCACTTGGTATAATTCTCAGCGTAAGTCGTGAAGTAGAAAAAGAAAAGAAAGACGGTGACAGTGAATTCGCAACAGCGTAAAATAAAAGTGATCATCAGTGGTGGCGGAACAGGAGGACATATTTTTCCTGCTGTCGCTATTGCAAATGAGTTGAAGCGCGTCAATAGCGAAAATGAAATTTTATTTGTCGGGGCAGAAGGAAGAATGGAAATGGAGAAAGTACCCGCTGCCGGATATAACATCGTTGGTCTTAGAATAGCCGGCATTCAGCGAAAGCTTGACTTGAAAAATCTCACATTGCCATTTAAAGTCCTTGGCAGCGTGATCAAATCCAGAAATATTATCAGGTCATTTAAGCCGGAAGCAGCGGTAGGCGTCGGAGGATACGCCAGCGGTCCACTGTTATACGCTGCAACGATGATGAGAATACCTTCCCTCATCCAGGAACAGAATTCTTTTGCAGGTGTCACCAATAAAATCTTATCGAAACGGGTGCAAAAAGTGTGCGTCGCTTATGAAGGAATGAGCATCTATTTTCCGGCTGATAAAATCGTGCTGACAGGAAATCCTGTGCGACAGGATGTAGTCAATATTGAAGGAAAGAAAACAGAGGCAACTAAATATTTTAATCTTGATCCGCTTAAAAAAACAGTTCTGGTCATTGGCGGCAGCCTCGGTGCCCGAAGCATCAACGAAGCGATCAAATCCGGGTTGGGAAAATTTCGTGAACAACATATCCAGCTCGTGTGGCAAACAGGTAAACATTTTTTTTTCCATGCCAAAGAAACTGCCGGAGAATTTGAAGCGGATGGCATCCGTGTACATGATTTCATCAGCAGGATGGACCTTGCCTATAGCTGTGCTGACGTGGTGGTATCGAGGGCTGGGGCCAGCTCTGTATCAGAACTGGAGCTCGTTGCAAAACCTTGCATACTCGTTCCCTCTCCCAACGTTGCAGAGGATCATCAGACAAAAAATGCAATGGCACTCGTGACAAAAAATGCTGCAATCCTGGTACGTGATCCTGAAGCCGGGGGTATGCTTGTTGACGCTGCCATGAGTCTTGTTAGTGACGTTGAAAAACAAAACTTACTGTCTCAAAATATTTCAAAGCTGGCACTGAGAAATTCAGCTGCGAAAATTGTAGACGAAATCTATAAAATGATTGAGAGGAAATAACCCTCATTTAGAACCCTTGGGAATAAATCTTTGCGCACTTTGCGTGAAATGCTTTTTATGAATTTTGAAAATTTAAAATCAGTTTACTTTATCGGCATAGGCGGTATTGGCATGTCAGCCATTGCACGTTATTTTCATGCACATGGAAAAGAAGTAGCTGGATATGACAAAACACCAACTCCGCTTACCGATGAACTTATCCTGGAAGGAATTGAAGTACATTTCGAAGACAATCCAGATGCAGTCAATAACCGAAAATTAGAAATCGAAAATTGCCTAGTAGTTTACACCCCTGCTGTTCCCAAAGACCACAAAGAATTAAATTATTTTCTGAGAAATGGTTTTACAGTTTTGAAACGCTCACAGGTTCTTGGGCTTATTACCCAAAATCATTTTACCATTGCCGTTGCAGGTACGCATGGGAAGACAACGACCTCTTCGATGATTGCACACATTTTAAGGTCCTCGGGTATCAACTGCACCGCATTCCTGGGAGGCATTTCTAAAAACTACAACACTAATTTATTGCTCCCGGCTGAACCATCTAAACCATCTGTAGTTGTTGTTGAAGCGGATGAATATGACCGTTCCTTTCTCACACTGCATCCTGATATTGCTGTGATCACCAGCATGGATGCGGACCACCTCGACATCTATGGTGATAAAAACTACATGGAGGATTCCTACCGGCTCTTTGCACAACAGGTAAAGGAAAAAGGTGTTTTGATTTCAAGAATCGGACTGCCTGTTGGTAAAACAAAATCAACGCAAAAGCAATATTCACTTTCAGATCCGGCAGATTATACCGCTTCAGGAATTGAAATAAAAAATCATCAGTATTATTTCAACTGGGTTAGCAACAATTGTTCAATTGAAAATCTTGCCACGCAGATGCCCGGAAGGCACAATGTTGAAAATGTGGTCGCGGCCATTGCAGTCGCCAAAGAAATTGCAATCGCTGACGAAAAAATTTATACCGCCGTGCATTCCTATGCCGGGGTAAGACGAAGGTTTGACTACCAGGTGAAAACAGACTCACTGGTTTTCATTGATGACTATGCACATCATCCGGAGGAATTGAGAGCCTGTATTTCTTCAGTGAGAGAATTATATCCGGATAAAAAAATCACCGGCATATTTCAGCCGCATCTTTTCACGCGCACGCGTGATTTTGCCGATGGTTTTGCAAAGAGTTTATCCCTCCTCGATGAACTGATCCTGCTCGATATTTATCCTGCCCGTGAACTTCCGATTCCGGGAGTTACCTCTGAACTGATACTTGGAAAGGTTTCAATTCCTAACAAGACATTGTGTAGAAAAGCTGACGTGATGGGTAATTTGAATGCCAAAAAAATTGAAGTTTTGCTCACATTGGGTGCCGGCGACATTGACCAGCTGGTTGAGCCAATCAAAAAATTATTAATTCAGGGATCCAAAAACCCTGAAAAGTGAAATGAAAAAGTTCAAATATAAAATTGACTTTAAGAAAGTCCTGCATCTTTCCCTTCGGGTGCTCATCGTCGCAGGATTCCTTGCCAGCGTGGGTTTCACGGAACACCGCAGGAGCGAAATGCAGTGCAAAGAGATCTCAATTACGGTGGATGATTCCCTCGGGAACAGCTTCGTTCAGAAAGAAGACATCAGGCAACTGATCAGTGATAAGTTCGGAAAACTGGCCGGAAAACCACTCGGATCTATTAACATTTCTCTGTTGGAAAAAATCATTGATGGCAACCCCTTTGTTTTGAAAGCACAGGTATTTTCAACCGTTGATGGAAAACTGGTTATTGA
Organism: Bacteroidota bacterium; assembly: GCA_039930605.1. Taxonomy (GTDB): domain Bacteria; phylum Bacteroidota; class Bacteroidia; order AKYH767-A; family 2013-40CM-41-45; genus JAPLDB01. Next base: position 12 of record JBDTTM010000139.1, on the reverse strand, counting down.
AGTAAAACAGCG
>JBDTTM010000138.1:0-9552 GCA_039930605.1 Bacteroidota bacterium | reverse complement strand
CCACTCATTAAATTTGTTGGACTTATTGTTTTGATTGAGGAACATCCTTCTGCATGATAAACCTGGGATGATGGATTTTTTGTCCAGTAAAATGTGACTGCTCCCGAATCTGGTGTTTGTGAAACTCCTCCTTCAGGTGCATTTACCCAGACAGGTGCACTCCATGCCCGATCACCGTCACCTTCAATTACGAGGACGTAAAAAAACTGTGGGTCACCAGAACTGATTGAATTGAATGAAGCAGTTCCGTTTCCATTTAACGTAACAGCATCCATTTTGCCGTCATCAGCATTTAGTTTTTGCGCCTGTGCATAGCTTTTCGGTTCGATTGCTCCACCATAAACTTCGATTGTATAAACGGGAGATGGATCGTCTGAATCTGTCACTTTAATTTCCATGTTGAGTGGCTGATCACTTGCTGCAGAAATATTTGATCCCATCACTGAACCATTTATTGAAAATACGATTGACAGGTTTTTATCTTCGGTTGCGAAAGTGCGATAGGTCCTGAATGCTTCGCAAATTGCCTCGTTGGTAAGTCCTGTTGCATAAACACCAATTCTGGCACTGCTGGATACGCCCCATGTCTTGTAATGGTTGTCCTGGCCGGCACTTGGAGCCAGATGAAAACCTTGCTTGAGGTAGAAAAAATAATCGTTTTCGTGTGTATGGGCGTAGTGAAAGTTGGGACTTGCAAAATCATTCATAGCAGGGCCACTTAAGATTTCAATAAGCTGAATATATCTATCTGCCTTGGAAACGAATTCTGTGAAGCCATTTCCCATTAGCGGTTCATCAATACCATAATCATTATTATTCGCTCCCTGGTTAAACATGTCTCCATGCACATCAGGATGATTCATCTGGATAATGATGTTATTGTCGTTTGTTGATTGCACCCAATCATATAGTTCTTTGAAATTACCATTTGGTATTGTCAGCACTTCTGGTGCATTGAAAACATTCACATGGTTGCCGCTCGAGATAGAAGAAAACTCCTGTCCATACATTGCGAGAAATGTTGAAGTTGTCGCATCTGCCGCCGCCTTTTTAAGCGACTTCACATGCATCGTCTGCGGACTGCCATTTATATTGGGCGTAATTGTAATCGTGTTATTGCCATTGTATAAATCATGGTTGTTGGCAATAAGTATCCCATCCCTCCTTTCAGCCGCTCCTGATTCAGCCGCAGCATGATTATGTTCAGTAATTGCAAAGAAGTTCAGGCCGGCGTCTTTTGCTTTTTGGTAAGCTTCTTCAGGTGTTCCAGATCCATCGCTGAAGAGCGTGTGGGCGTGGAGAAGGCCAAAGTAGAGGTGGGTACCGGGAGGCTGGGCGTTGGATGAACTAATTTTGAAGGAGAATAGCAGTGTTGCAAATACAACGTGTTTACAAATTTTCATATTGTTTAGTTTTAAATCTTACTATGTTTTTTTCAAAGTAAATAAATAGAAATGAATTTTTGCAAAATGTAAACTTCATAATTCTCCCGGCCACGATTTGGAGCACATTGGTACAACATCGCTCGTGTGTTGTGTTTTATTGTTTTGCCTATTCTTCTCGGGATTTTCGGCTGTCTCCTTTTTTCGTAGAGTTATTGAGTTTGTGGGTAGGGAAAAGCACCTGCCGGCAGATTTTCTGGGTTCTACCGACAGGTGAGATGGTTAGTGTCAAATCTTAAAATTGTTGGTGTCGATCCAGTCTCCTTTCATCATCACCCAGAAGTCATCAGCGATTCCTTGCAACACGTAATCGTATGGCAAATAGCAATAGCCATTGTCTCCGAAGGATGTTCCCCACGAATTGCGGATGATGAATGCACCTTTGGTTTTCGAATTATTATTGGTATTGGTGATAGACATGTTGTCGTCATATCCTGCAATGGCAACAGCATGTCCGCCGATGATTTCATCTGTAGGAGTTGGAAATGGAATTCCGCCGGTTGCTTCTGCCTGGTAAATGGAATCATACACCGTAAATCCAAACATAGCCGGAAGCCCTGCAGCGGTAGAAAGCTTGATGGACTCGAGGATTTCAGCCTGCGTCAATCCTGTTTGGTCGAGACGGCAGTAAGAAATGGCCTGGTAGTTTTGTCCGTATGCATAGCAGAATGAAGATGGTTCCTCATCAAAGTTGTTGATGTCATAAGGCCAGAACTCTTCTGGTGGAATTCCAAAGAGTGCCATGGCGCCCATTGTGCTCCGGAGAAATGCACCGGTATCTCCTGTTTCGTGCATGAGGTTGCGCGTTGCTTTATAAAGGAAGAGATGTGAACCGTCTATGTATCTGCCGAAGGCGCGCTTTTCAAAATATTCATAGATGCTTGTACCGGCATGTGCTGTGCAGGAGCCGAGATCGCCTTGGTCTTCTATAGGTGAAAACCATTCCCGCAGGTCAACCCGTTTGTCAATCTTTTTTGCAGTCTGGATTTTTGTGGTGGCAATCATTTCGCTGATTGTCCTGGTTTTTCCCATTGCCTTTTCCTTAGGCGACAGTTTTTTGGTGGTGTCGATACTGTAGTCACGAAAATCTGGAACATCAGGTAACCAGCCCATTCGTTTCTGAACATAAGGTTGATTGGTGGTTTGCAGATGAACGTTGAAAGATTTTGGCATCTCACTGGTGATGCGGAAACCGCCGCGTGAAAGGCGGATAGGGCGTACTCCCTTTGCTACTGCCTGTTTCAGGGCAAATGCTTCTTCTGTTGTCTTTTCCATAAGATAAGATTTGAATATTGACTGCCTACTCTGGATTCGGATTTTCGGCTGCCTCCGTTTTTGCTGTCCAATGTTTTCAATTGACCTCGATCAATTCATAAGGCAAATCTCCATATCGCTGAAACATGATCTCTTCAGCTTCCGCCTTACTTATTGCTGTGATGGTTGTCGTTCGTATGATGTGAGCAACTGTAACTTTAAAAACATAATTTTTTGTAACAGGTTCTGATGATGCACTTTCAGCTTTTGAAATTTTCTTATTCAGTTGCTGCAGTAATGCGAGTTCTTCTTTATTCAATGACATGATTGAAATCTATTGAAGTTATTCAAAGCAGTAAACCAGCACTGTACTAATAAGGATCAGTAACAAAAGAAGGAGGCGGGATTTTTTCATTGGACTTAATGATTGAATTATTTTCGACTCTTGCTTAGTTGATGAAATAAGTGAGAGCGAAAAAAGGCAATAAACTGTAACATTTTTCTCACTTTTGTTACAATATTTTTAGTCCCGGACCAGGCATAAAAAAACCCCTCCGAAAGGGAAGGGTTTCATTGTAGCGTTTAAGTTAAGACCGTTTATTGCTTAACCATCTTTTTTGTTTCAATCAATTTGCCGTCTGCAATTAGTGTATAGGTGTAATTACCACTGCTAAGATCTGCAGCAAAAACATTTAATTGGCCGGAACCTTTTTCATTTAGATCAACAATTTTTATGATTACGCCTTTGCTGTCGTAAAAGAAAATCTGCGCTTTCTTTACATCATCGGTTAGAAAAAAGCTGATTGTTGTTTGTTCGGCAAAAGGATTTGGAACATTTTGATTGAGGATGATTGCATTAGCATTTTTCAATTCTACCTCAACGGAATTGCCTTGTTCTTCTTCTCCGTGATGCGGATTTATAGTTCGGTTTCCGGCATTGCAGCAGTTATCCAATTGTGCCTGCATGGCATTTATCGTTTGCTGCTGATCTTTAACAGCGGCAACCAGAAAGGGTATAAGTTCAATGTTATTAACTCCGAGGAAGTCAATCTCCTGATGTGTAACATTTCCTAGTGAATCCAAACGGGCAGGATGAACACAGTCCTTTACAGCGAATGGCAAAACCGAGGCAACGTTTTGTGCAAAAATGCCATAATGAGTTCCATCAGGAAATTTCATTGATTCATTTTGTTGCTGCTTAAATGTGTAAGATTTAGGATTCAGAGCATTCAATATATCCATTGGGTCTGTAATGTCCTGAATGTTTTCTTTCAAGGTTGAATCTGAAGGAACATAAAAGCCTGCTGTTGTAAAAAGATCCCCGTTAAAATAACCGGCAAAATCACCAAAGCCGCCTGCGGCACCAGTTGTACAAGTCGGACATGTTACTCCCAAGTCGCCTACCACAGCATAATTTACATGGGTTGAAGTTGGATGGGGCCTCATATTTGCATAACCATAAACACCACAATTTAAATTTAAGCCTAAAAAACCGGCAGCATTTGCTGTGGTACCAAATACTCCGACATTATCTACACCGCGATATTCCTTGGCATATCCCTTTATCCCAATATTGGTATACTGTGATGCATCTGATCTTCCTACGGCACCTATTGCAGGTCTATCGTTAGTGCTGTTATAAAAAAAACCAGCATTGCTTTCTCCAGTTTGATTGGTTGCTTGAAACGACTGGAATTTTGCATAAGGGTATAGAAGGTTGCTGCAATTTGATCCAACAATCACATCTGTCTTGCCCTTGGACTGTCCGCTAAAAAAATAATCGTAACCATTAACTCCATCATATAACGGAACTTCAAAATCAGCTCTTAATGGCCTTTGAGGTGTCTCACTACAATAATTACCGATATCTTCTACATAGATAACATCGCCTGATGAATTGACTGATAAAATTCCCTTGCCAGGATTTACGGTTGGCTTGGAAATAGTATTCAGATCAGTGAACCTGAGTCCGCTTGATCCGCCAATAGTGCTGGCTGAATTCTGGTCGGATGAGTTAACTTCTAATGTATTGCCGGGCTCAGCACCTGCTGTATAAAGATTGGTATATGGAACACTTATCGTTGGATCGCCCCCTATTCCCATCATTCCAAAATCTCCGCTTGGCGCAACCATGCGGGCGACTTCCAGTCCATTGGCTCCGCCTGACCATGAGGGTGTGCCTGTAGCAGTGAAGATGTATAAAAGATGATTGGCAGGTTGACTGTCATGAGAGGGATCGTCACCCCACGTGATCACCGCATCCTTTTGGTTGACCCCATTATCTTTCAGACCGACATACATATCATCTGTATCATAACTATAGTGAGTGCCAACATCCATCCAATTACGAGCTCCGCCGAGGTAAGGAGAAAATGCAGCACCAGGACCTGCAATTTGATTTTCACCGAGGTTAAGCATTGCCACGCCATCAGTAAGCGGCCAGAACTTAACAAAATTTGTTGCGCCTCCTGTTGTGCCCATGTGGCTAATATTTATTTTAGTTACCCCGGGAGTAGTGCCCACATTGCCAAGTTTATCCCCACCAAGACCGTAAGTAATCCTCATGCGAAGCGGTAGCTCCACTGGGGCCGAGACATCATTGCTGAAAAAATCTATTGGTGCATTCTGCCACTGCCGTAATTCCGCTACCGGGCATGGGAACGCTGGCCCATTGTGATCGAACAGAGGATATGAATTAAAACGGTCACCAATCTGAAAACCTTCACGGGGGCTTATTCCTCCCCCTGTGTATGGGGTAAGTGTGAATTGATGATAATTCATCGTGTCGGCAATGTTTTGGTGTACGAGTGACTGTGGTAGAAAAGCATTGCAATTACCTATTCCGATAAATCCAGAATTAAATGCTCCTCCTGTTACGTCATAGATTTGCATGCGCATGTTAGCCAGACCAGCCCCTCCTGCGAAAGTGTGAAAATTTAGGGGTTGTCTAAGCTCTGTTTTAATCGTTAATGGAATAGGTGGTGCAAGAATTTGCCAGCCAATAAAATCTGCCAATCCACCGGGTAAGTTTGTTCCTACGGCGGTAGTTGCTTGGCCATTCACAATTTTAATATTACAAGAAAGTGCGATAAACAAGATGGTTAACTTTAGTAAGTGAATAATTTTTGACTTTTTCATTTGGTTTAATTTAAGGTTATTGAATAATTATTTTTTGAATCGCAGTCTCCTTCGATGTTTGTATGTGCAGGAAATAGATTCCTTTACCGAGGTTCGAATAGTCAATACTTAAGCGAGAACTTGATAAAATTTTTTTTGAATAGTAAAGATTTCCCAAAATATCGTATACCGAGAGGCTTCGAATATCCGTACCCTCTATATCAACCCAGCCTTCTGTAGGATTCGGAAATATTTTTATTGCTTTTATAGCATTCTGCACCTCCACTTCTTCTGGATTAAACAAACAATTAGTCGAATCAGTAGACACACACACATCATCGATATAGTAATAAGCGCTCACAGCAATAGAGTCAAGCTGAATTAAAGTCATTGAATCTGTAAAAAAATTGCCAATGCATAAATATTCATAAGCAGAGTCAGCAATAAATGTCCCGGATATTCTCACCCAATTCAGTGTATCGGTTATTATGGAATCGCTGAAAACCTCGGCTATGTTTGCAATAGCTATTGGGTTTAAATAGTCATAAGGCACTGTGGAGAAATATGACCCCAATTTATTTGTGGCAATACCAGTTTTAACCGATATATCTAAATTTGCTGCATGACTTGCAAAAAATGAAACAAAATACATTTGACCAATAATGAGGCTTTGACTTAAGTGAATGCCTATGACTTCCCGATAACTATTCCCAAATAGATGGAATGTATAAATGCCTGAATATGCGTTTCCCGAATTCGCTGCTTGGAATCCAAAAAGGTTGGATGGAATTCCCGCCTGACCATTATCACAAGAATTAAAATAGTCTGGTGTGTTTGAAAATGTATTCCATCCAACTGCTCTGTCAATTTCACTTAGACCAATTGGACAGATTACGGTATCTTCAAAACCTGGGTTCGGTACCAGATTCTGTCCTTTTGAATTGAAAGAATAAAAAGAGAAGATCATCATTGCAATTGCTTTGGTTATATTTTTCATCACTTAATTTTTTATACTTTCAACTTTGAAAAGCATCAGTAAAAGTAATGAAAGAATGAGGAATCACTTTGTCTTTAAGAGGGTGCAAGTAACAACAGGTACTGTAACATTTTTCTCACTTTTGTTACAATATTTTTCACCTGCCCAATCCCTTTTTCTTTTTCCTGATAAGCCGGTAAACGGTCATCCTTGAAACTCCATTCTCTTTTGCAATCCTGGTCACTGAGCGCTTGCCACTATTATTCATGAGAATTTTTCTTTTTCTGTTCATATTTCTAAGAGCAGCAAAGGAAATTTTCTCTGAGCCCAGCAGCGAATACATTTCTTCAAGAATATTGTCGCCAAGCCTTGCGATCGCTTCGAGGTATTTTTCAGAGGAGTAAGTGGTCATTGTAAAGCGGAGATTTTGATTTGTATTTTTTTGGAAAAGGCAATACATCGCTAACGGAATCCTGAATTTGATGCCGTAAGAATTATTATGAAAATGGAGGTCAGAAATCCTTAGTGCACCGGATCCACATCATCCTCAATAACGACTCCACCATCTGCTTCAAAATGATATTGTCTGCGATCGATGATGCTTTGAGCGTGAGCGACTTTTTCTGCTTGAAGTACATCCGGTGCGCTTACCTGGCCCGGGGAGTAATAAAACCCCATTTTCATGAGGATGATGATGAGTAGTTGCATGGTTCGTATGTTTTATTTTATGTTGATACAAACTTACCTATAGAACAAGTCAGAAAAAAGGGACAACCACGATTCAATATCACGACATAAATTCGGGTCTCAGGAATACCATTTATAAAAAAATACTCATATTTACAGAGTAATAAGTCATTTAAGGTAAAAGTAATCTGATGCAAAAACTGAAGAATATCCTGCAGACACGTAACAAAATGCTACCGATGGCTAAATCAAAAATAACCCCGGAAAAGCGGGAACAGGATCCTGTGCTACAGGATTTGTCAACAATCCTGGATCAGGCTATCTCCCTTGGTGAGCTAAAGTCATACAGCGACCTTGCTGATAAAATTGATGGTTCTAAACTACTTACCAGTAAGCATTATATGCGTGGTTCCCGTTTGCGGGAAAAGGCCCTTGATGAAATGGCCCTCCATGATTTCAGCGATACAATGCGTACAGATTACAACCGCTCCAGGTACGAAGTACAGCGATCAATCATGCTGGCTCATGTTCTCAAAATAAAAGGAATCGGTACGGAGGCCATTTCAATTTGGCTGAAAACATTACGCAAAGCAATCAGGTATTCTTTGACTTCAGAAGCGTATGTATGCGCCCAACACCTTTGTTATGAATATGCATTCCGCAGGAAGTATGCAAAACATTATAACATGATCCGGACTTCAAAAAGGTTGTTGAGTGCGATGGAGGCAGAACATGAAGCTGCTTTAATTTATCATCGGTTGGTGCTGCTCATGAAAGGGAAATGGTACATCAGTCCGGCTTACATTCAACTCACCAGGCATATTTCAAATCGCATCAGTAAGCTGGCAGGAAAATTCCGGACACATGAACTTTATTCTATGCATTACCGGGCTCGTTTTTATTTTCACTATGCGTCTCATGACTACAGGGCGTTGATGGATGCCTGCCGGAAATACCATGCATATCTTATGAATCACAAACAACTGCGTCAGAATTCGCGGTGGGCAGAAATTGCATTGCACCAGATGAATGGAGCGATGAGCCTGGGGAATTACAATATAGGCATCAATGTGGCAGAGGCAAATAGGAAATTCATGCGGCCGGAAAATCCAAACTGGTTCTCATACCTTGAAAATTATTTTCAATTGCTGATGAATGCAGGTCAATATATGAAAGCCAAAGAGCTGTATGGCGAAGTGATGGTAAGTGCGCATCGGAAAAATATGTCTCAACAACAAGTTGATATTTGGAAAGTATTCCTCGCTTATGTGCAGCTTGCCTTGCATTCTTCTGGAATGATCAGCCGCTTTAAGCCACGCCAGCATTTCAGTGTTCTCACAACCTGTAAAAGTGATAAGGTTGGATTAAATTTCCTCATCGAATCCGGAATGCTGATTTATATGCTCATACAAGCCAAAAGGGGCGACCTTGATAAACATGGGGAACGCTTTAAAAAATATGTAAAGCGCCATATTGTAAAAAGCCTGATGCCCCGGCATTACCTGTTTTCAAAAATGCTGATGGTTGCTGTAAGGCACCATCACCGATCTCCCGCATACATCGAACGCAATGCATTCAAGTATTATCAGTTGTTGAAAAATGCTGTTGCGGTGAAGCCACATGATTTTGAAGCGAATGAATTGATTCGGTTCGAGCAATTGTGGTTGATGCTGATCGACCAGCTGTCGCTACATCCATTGAAGGAAAGTAATTAAGGATTTTCAGGCAGATCCTTTGTAAATTTTCCTTTCTTATCTTTGTAGAAATCGAAAATGGTTTTCATGTCACTTGCTAAATTTCCGGTAGGGTAAAATGGTTCCCGGATAAAAATTGTTTTCCTGGAATAGTCGAAGGCAGTCATCACAATCGGAACATTTGCCTTGACCGCCATGAAGTAGAATCCAGTTTTCCATTGCGCAACATATTTCCGGGTTCCTTCAGGCGCAATCGCAAGTATAAATTTGTCGTGTTGATTGAAGATGTCTGCAACGGCATCTACGAAGTTGGTGTGTTTACTCCTGTCTACAGGAACGCCTCCAAGCCACCTGAACAACGTACCGAAAGGAAAGCGGAATA
>JBDTTM010000137.1:0-9738 GCA_039930605.1 Bacteroidota bacterium | reverse complement strand
GTAAGAGGATGCAACCGTGTGCCGGATCCACCGGCTAATATAATTCCCTTCATATAAACTTCACTCTGTTTTTATTGTTTGATTATCCCACAGAAATCCGAATCATTTACGAATATACTAAATCTAAAAATCTCAAATTGAAGTTCGATTCTTATTTTCAAATCAGCATATTTTCAAATTGGATCTTCCTCTTTTCTAATTTGCAAATTCTCCAGCTCCACGTCCTCATCTTCATCATAAACCTGTATTAAAGGATCCTTGAGAAAAGCGCGGGTGATGACTCGCTTTTCGAGTGATAGTAAAAGTGCAGGAAGGAAAATCAAGTTGCTGAACATCGCAATCAGAAGTGTGACAGAAATCAATACACCCAATGCTGATGTCCCGCCGAAATTAGAAGCAGTGAAAATGAAAAATCCAAAAAATAATATTACTGCCGTATAGACCATACTCACACCTGTTTCCTGGATAGTAACAGAAACAGTCTTCGAAATACTGCCTGCCTGTCGCTTCAACTCCTGCCTGTACTTGGTGAGAAAATACATGGTGCCATCAGATGCAATACCGAAGGCAATACTGAAAATAAGAATGGTTGACGGTTTCAATGCAATATGCGCAAATCCCATGATCCCTGCTGTGATGATGAGCGGGACAAGTGAAGGTATCAGTGCAATAACAATCATCCGGGCAGACAAAAACAATAAAAACATCAGTGCGCCGATAAATATTATTGCAAGAATCACACTTTCCCGCAGACTGATCTGCAGGTAATCATTATTCTTCAAAAAGATGATGGAATTACCTGAAAGGGAAACGTTGTATTCCTTCGGATCAAAGACAGAATCCACGCGGGGCCTGATTTCGCCAAGGAGTTTTTTCATCTTGATACTTCCGATGTCGGCAACTTGAATACTGATGCGGGTAGTTTGTTTTAAACTGTCGATGATGGAATGGAACATGCGTTCATTTCCCTTTGCAGTGCCTGAATAACTCTTGAGGCGCGCCAACTCCTCTATATTTGGAATAATGTATCGTTTCGGGTCACCATCATTCAATCCCTGGTAAGAAAATTTGATTCCTTCTGCAATTGAAACAGGCTCGGAAAATTCAGGATAGCCGGCGAATATTTTTTGAAGGCGGTTGATTTTATAGAGTGTAGGCAATGCCAATGCCCCACCCGGCTTTTTTGTATCCACGCTCACTTCAAAAGGAAGTACTCCGCGGAAATTTTTTTCGAAGAATTTTAAATCGGTGTAGATGACATCTTTTTTAGGAAGGTCATCTACAACATAACCAACTGTTGTCATTTTTGTAATACCATAAATGCTGATGGCAACAACGATCAGTACGACCAGGTAAAATCTTTTGCGGTAACGATGCACCAAAACATCAATCTTTTCAAGGATGAGATTAATTCCCTTCCTGTCGAGGTGACCGGTCTGTTTGGGATTCGGTGGCGGCAGGTAGCTGAAAACTATGGGAATAAAAACCATGGAGATGACATAGGTAAGCATTACGTTCAACGCTGCAGTGACTCCGAACTCCTGTAAAATTGCGCTGTGCGTGAAATAGAATACGACAAAACCTATTGCAGTTGTTATGTTCGCAAAAAAAGTGCTCACACCAATTCTTGTGATCATTCTAGACAAAGCCTTTGCCTGGTTGCCATGTTTTGCAAATTCCTGCTGATACTTATTCAATAGCAAAATACAATTCGGAACACCGATTACAATAATGAGCGGTGCAATGAGAGAAGAAAGGATGGTGATTTTATATCCCAGCAAAACGAGTGTGCCGAAACTCCATATCACGCCCATCATCACCACCAGCATCGGAAACAATACCGGATAAAAGGAGCGGAAGAAAAAAAGCAGGATACACGCTGTAATTATCAGGGCAAGAATCAAAAACAATTTCATCTCGCTCACCACTTTTGAGGTGACCGCTGTTCTGATGTAAGGCAATCCTGAATAATGTAATGTAAGATTATTCTGCGCGGCAAACTGGTCGCCCATTTCCTTGACGAGCTGAACAATTTCAATCCGGCCTTTGGTATTGATTTTATCCTGATCTAGCGTAATCGCCATGACAGTCACATTCGTCTCCTTATTAAAAAGCAGCCCGTCATAAAACGGGAGATTCATAAAAATGCTTTTTACAGAGTCCAGTTCTGCCTGGGAAACAGGTCTGCGTGCGAGGATAGGTTTAAAATCCAATCGTTGTAGAGAATCATTACGTACTACGTTGTAACTCCTTGCTGTAGAAACCACTTCCTGGATACCTTCTACTTTTTTTATTTCCTGTGAAAAGTCATACCAGTGATTAAAAAGTTCCAGTTTAAAAAGATCAGGACTTTGAAAGCCGATGATCATCACAGAGCCATCTTCCCCAAATTTCTTTTTGAAGTTGTTGTAGGTTACCAGCGTAGAATCGTCATCAGGAAGAATCTTAGCCGTTTCATAGCTGAGCTTTACACGAAATGAAAGTACTAACATCACCACTGTAAGCACGCACAATATAATAAGCATGACCATTCGGTTGCGTAAAATGATGCGAGCGATTTTTTCCAGCATAAAATTCGGGATGCGGGTAAAATTAACAAAGTTTGGATTGAAGTTTTGAAAAAGTTTCCCGGGGTGGTGTTACAGTTCTAATTTTAAGACTGCTAAATTGCCGCCAAATCGTAGACTCACAATGATTTTTTATAGTTTCCTCGTGAGCTTGGTGACAAGAATTTCATTTACTAAAATGAATGACCCCGCAGCAAGCTGCGAGGTATCCGGTAAATGATGCCACGAATTACACGAATTTCCACTAAGGAGTTAGTGTTAATTCGTGTATCCCGATAGCTATCGGGACGTGGCGAGTACAAACCTCGCAGCAGAGCTGCGAGGAATTCTTGAGATTAAAACTACTCCTTGAGAAAGCACAGGTTTGGTTCTTAAGTCAAAATAATGTGAAAATTCCCGGGGGCTAAATTAAATTGAAAACAGCAACACGTAGCGGAACGGAATTCCCGGTGCGGTTACAGTTGAATGGAAGAATATGCAATTGTCTCACAGATGGCGGGGATTACGCAGGTATAAAAGCCCGGAAGCTTTCATACGAATAATGCCATTATCTGTATCATCTGCGGGAACAGCGTGATTAATTTAAGAGACAAAATCCAAGGCACAACAGGCATTTTAATCCACATTTTGCCATTCCATTTACTTGTAATATTATTGTGTGGAACTGATAACGGCAGATTCCCTGATTCCAGTGCTGAAAAAATCCCTATTCAAGTCAATATCGATACTTTTATTCCTGTGTTCGGTTGTTGCCGCGCATGCTCAGTCGATTGAAAAAGTTGGCTGCATCTCAGGAGACTGTATTTCCGGCTTTGGCATCATTCAGCTCAGCACCGGCGACAGGTATGAAGGCACTTTCGCAAACAGCGTCTTCGAAGGCAAGGGTAAAATGTATTACCGGGGTGGGGCGGTCTATGTCGGCGATTTTGTGAAAGGCAAAATGCAGGGCGATGGAACGTATACTTTTAAAGATGGCACTGTATATCGGGGGAATTTTTATGGCGGAAAAATGGAAGGTCTGGCTACCATGGATTATCCAAGCGGAAATCGGTATGAAGGCATGTATATGAACAGCCGCAAACATGGTGTAGGCAAAGCAACGTTTAATGATGGCAGTCGTTACGAAGGTTTGTATGTAAATGATTTTCCGGAAGGAAACGGCATTTGGTATTACCGGAGCGGTGACAGGTATGAAGGAAATTTCTCTAAAGGAAAAAGAAACGGACAGGGAACTTATTATTTCAATGATGGCACAGTCTACAAAGGTAACTTTTTCGTAGATAATTTTGATGGCGAAGGCAACATGACACTGAAAGACGGCAGCGAATATGAAGGCGGATTTCGTGATGACCTTCAAAATGGATATGGAATTTTCTTCTATGCCTCAGGAGATATTTACGAAGGAGATTTTTCAGCGGGATCACTGAACGGCTGCGGCACTTATTATTATTCCAATGGAGATGTCTATACAGGGGACTATAAATTTAATGAAAACCATGGTTTCGGAAAATTCACCACTGCTGATGGACTGACAACTGAGTACAAATATGACATGGGAAAAATCGTAAGTGAAAACGTACTCTTTGAAAAACCTGCTGAAGCAGTTCCGGCAGAAAACAAAGAGCCGAAGGTTATCGCAAAAAGCAATGTAGCGGAAAGAAAATCTGAATTGTGTTCACTGTGCATGGGAAATGGAAAAATATCACAATCAGAAATCCGAAAAAATAAAACGGTGACGAAAGACATCAGCAATGGTTTGGGTCCGCGGAATTTTGTGACTTATACCATTAGTGAAGTCGTGCGACCTGCAGGTGCGGTGACGTGCAGCAAATGCGGTGGGACAGGGATGGTTCATTAGGAGGAAGGAGGAAGTCGGTAGTAAGTAGCGGAAGTAAGAAGTCAACAGCCAAAAGAAAATAAACAGTTGGCAGTTGGCAAGGGCTAAATAGATGGATTGAGGAGGATCGTAATTTGCAGAAATCATAAATGAAGAATAAACTAGCAAGAAGCAAGTAGGCGATGGACAATACATATTAGATTAGAGACAGGAGACAAGAGTCAAGAGTCAAGAGTTAAGAGTCAAGAGTCAAGAGTCAAGAGTTAAGAGTCAAGAGTTAAGAGTTAAGAGTTAAGAGTCAAGAGTCAAGAAAAAAAATACAAATGGCAACTGGAAATCGAAGTGGCCAGCAGCTAGTGGCTAGTAGCTAGTAGCTAGAAGCTAGTCGCAAAAAACAATTGTGAAAAAGATATTTTATTTTATTTCATTACTTCTTCTCTGCATAGCGGCCTGGGCGCAGCCTGCTACACCTTCTCTGCGATTCGGAAGACTGGGTACAGACAAGGGACTCAGCAATGCCACGGTTTACTGTAGCTTCATGGACAGCCAGGGTTATTTGTGGTTTGGGTCAGAGGATGGCCTGAATAAATATGATGGTTATACATTTGACATATATAAGTCCATCCCATCAGATTCCTCCTCGCTGTCCAACAATATCATCCGATGCATCTTTGAAGACTCGCACAACAACCTTTATGTCGGAACTGACAATGGCCTGAACCAGTACAATCGCGTCAATGGATCTTTCACGCGGTTCATGCATGATGCAAAGAATAAAAATTCCATCAGCAACAACCTCATTTATGCCATGTGTGAGGATCATTCCGGCACCGTTTGGATCGGAACGAGTGAAGGATTGAATGCTTACAACATTTCCACAGGAAAATTTACCACGTTTGATGATGTGCTGCAGAAAACAATTTTGTTGAGCAGTAATTTCATAACAGCCATTCATGCCGATGAAAAAAATAATTTGTGGATTGGTACGGCAAAGAATGGAGTGAATATTTACAACATGACTTCCAAAACACTGGAGATCCTCCAGCATGATGAAGGAAACAGCAATTCACTTACAGAGGATGAAATCACCTGTTTGTTCGAGGATAAGTCAGGGAATGAATGGATAGGGACATTGAACGGTGGTGTGAATAAATACAATCCTGCAACAAAATCTTTTTCCACCTACACGAAGGAATCAACGGATGGCTTGCTAGGGCTGAACAGCATCTTTACCATTGCCTCTGACCAAAGTGGAGTACTATGGATCGGAACAATGGGAGGCGGACTCACTGCACTGGAACTGTCAACAGGAAAAATCAGCAGGTACAGTTATGATGCACAAAACCTGAACTCGATCAGCAGTGATAAAATCTGGAACATCTTTGAAGACCACGCCGGAACCATCTGGTACAGCACAGCAAATGGAGTGAGCAGTTTTAACAGGTCAGTGGATAAATTTGTGACCTATAAATATACAGAAGCTACGGATGCAGGATCCAACAACAACGTTTTTTGTGTTCATGAAGATGCAGATGGAAATGCATGGTGTGGAATCCTGGGTTCGAATGGATTAAAAATTTTCGACAGGCAGGAAGGAAAATTTGTTTCTGAAAGATTGCCAAAAATTACAGAGCCTGTCCTCCTTGACAAAAATATTTTTTGCATCGCCGAAGACGACAACCACCTCCTTTGGATCGGCACTGAGGATGGCCTCGTTTCGCTTGAAAAAAAATCCGGCAACGCAAAGGTTTACAGGAATGCAACCGGAAGTTCCTCCGGAAGCAATGCCATCAGGAGTATTGCGGTTGGCAAAGCCGGCGTGTTTTGGATCGGGACATACGGTGGCGGGTTGAGCAAATTTGATTCCCAGAGCGGAACATTTACATCTTACACGAATAATCCTTCAGACGCAGCGTCAATCAGCAGCAATGTGATCATGGATGTAAAACTTGACAACGACGGAAATGTTTGGATGGCGACATATGGTGGCGGCATTTGTGTCTTTCGTCCCTCTTCAGAAAAATTCACTTCATATCAAAATGATCCTTCAAACCCGCAGAGCATATCGAGCAATTTTATCCATTGCCTCCACAAAGATTCAAAAGGCACCTGGTGGATCGGCACGTATGGAGGAGGGTTGGATGCTTTCAACCAATCAACAGGAGATTTTATTTCCTACACCGAAAGTGCTGGATTGCCTAATAATATTGTGAATGGCATTCTCGAAGACGAAAAAGGAAATCTCTGGATCAGCACCAACAATGGCATCTGTAAGTTCAGCACCCAAACAAAAGATGTAAGGGATGCTGTTCTCACATCACGTACTTATAAAGTTGAAGACGGTCTTCAGAATAAATTCAATGAAAATGCCTGCTTCAAAGGAAAAAATGGCTGGCTGTATTTTGGAGGAAGCAATGGGTTGAATGTCTTTAATCCTGATAACATCAAAGACAATGCATTCATCCCTCCGATTGTGATCACGCGATTTTACCTCTTTGAAAAACCGCAGCGCATGGATACTCTCATCACAAGCGAAAAAATCATGATGCTCAACTATAGCCAGAACTCCTTCTCTTTTGAATATGCCGCACTCAATTATCTCTTCCCTGAAAAAAACCGGTATGCTTACATGGTTGACGGACTGGATAAAGACTGGCATTACATCGGCACGCGACATTATACCGCGTACACCAACCTCGATCCCGGCCACTATGTATTTCGTGTGAAGGCCTGTAACAATGACGGATACTGGAATGAAGAAGGTATTTCCATTGACATTACCATTACGCCCCCGTTTTGGAAAACGTGGTGGTTTATGACTGCCAGCGCATTTTTTATCGCTTTCATAATTTTCGGATACATACAATTCCGTACAAGATCTTTGCGCAAGCAAACTGTTGTCCTTGAAGAAAGAGTTACACGACGTACCCATGAACTTTCAGAAAAAAACACAGAACTGACGGCAACAATGACCAACCTTCGCTCCACGCAGGACCAGCTGATACAAAGTGAAAAGATGGCCTCGCTCGGACAACTTACGGCAGGTATTGCACATGAAATTCAGAACCCGCTCAACTTCGTGAATAATTTTTCCGAATCATCAATTGAGATGCTTGAAGAAGTGGAAACCTCCAATGATCCCTTAGAGCAAAAAGAATTAATCAGTGATGTAAAACTAAACCTGGAAAAAGTTGTCCATCATGGAAAGCGTGCGGATAGCATTGTAAAAGGGATGCTGATGCACAGCCGTACAGGAGTTTCTGAAAAACAGATTACAGATATTAATAAACTCGTCACTGAATTTGTCGACCTCGCTTACCACGGTATGCGCGCCAAGGATTCGGGGTTCAACTGCAACATTGAAAAAGACCTCGGCAAAGATTTACCGAAAGTGAAAGTCATTCCGCAGGACATCAGCCGCGTGGTGCTCAACATTTTCAACAATGCATTTTATGCCGTTGAAGACAGAAAAAAATCAGAAGGTGAAGACTATAAACGGATTGTAAGTGTTAGGACCTATCGCACCGGAAATAAAGTCGGTATTTCCATCCGCGACAACGGAAAAGGAATTCCGATGGATGTGAAAGACAAAATCTTCGAACCGTTCTTCACCACCAAACCCACAGGACAGGGAACAGGATTGGGATTGAGCATCAGCTATGATATTATCACGAAAGGACACCAGGGTGATCTTCGCGTAGAATCAAAACCGGGAGAGTTTACGGAGTTTATAATCGAATTACCTTCAGTATAAATTACCACGACAAAAATTATGATCGTTGACGATGAACAGGATGTCGAACTTTTGTTTCGTCAGAAATTCAGAAAAGAACTTAAAGGCAGTAATTTTGATTAGGTGCCAATTTTAAACGACCACGTAGTTTATTGCATGCAAAATTATATTTTTAAATTCTATTAGATTAACAGAAAAGTTATGTTGAAAATTATATTCTCAGCAATTGCCTGTTTTTTTTCTATTCAATTTTCATTCGCGCAATGGGTGCACACAAATCCCGGAACCACAGATTTAATTTCTGATATTTCATTTGTAACAGACCAAATTGGTTATGCAGTTGATGAGCACACTGGCAGATTATGGAAAACCACAGATGGGGCAACTAACTGGAACATTATAAATACTTCTGCAGGAGCATGGCGAATTATTTTTCTCACTCCGGATACTGGATTCTCTGTGAGTTCTTCCGGACTGATAAAGACTACAGATGGTGGAACTACCTGGAATCAGGCAGTAGTCCCCGGGAATACCGGATGGTGGTCTAGGCCTGTCTTCTTTAATCATCAATCAGGAATTAGTATTCAGCAAAATGCCACAAGCGATTCAATGATCGTGATGAAAACAAGTGACGGCGGGGATACATGGCATACGATCATGGAGAGACCTGATTCTTTAGGCGCCTATATATCTGATATCAGTTTTCCAGATTCAATGACAGGGTATCTTACATCAGAAACAAGCATGTACAAAACAACCGATGGTGGCTATACGTGGTCATTGCTACAGTGGCGTTATCCAAGCTATGGCAGCATTTCGTTTATTACTCCTGACACAGGATATTCTTATATAGATCTTGATCAGTTCTACCGGACTTATGATGGAGGACAAACATGGGATTCTTTTCCATTACCAACTGCGCCATATAACGGTCAGGTAAGATTTATTAACAGCAGCGTTGGTTTTATTTGCGGAGGCAATGGTTTTAGTTCAGGATATGTAATGAAAACAATGGATGCCGGAACTACATGGACACTAGAACATAGCGATAGCTACACATATTTTGCCTTTTCATTTCCCGGAAATAATGTTGGTTACGCTTGCGGAGATGGAGGTTCGGTAATAAAAAAATCAATTATTGAGGATGTTAAAGCCATAAATAAAGATTTTTCAAAATCCATTTCGATATCTTCAAATCCATTTCAATCAAACATCAGCATACACTCATCAATTTTTTCAAATCAAAATACACAGCTGCGTATTTTTAATGTAACTGGTGAGGTAGTTTTTGAGAAACAACTATTGCAAACTAATGAATTGCTTGATTTGCGAAAACTTCAAAGCGGTGTTTATTTTTTAACAGTTAGAGAAGAGCCGTTTTCTGAAACAGTGAGGTTAGTGAAAATGGATTGATCGCAATAAAAATCAGCTCTGTTCTTTACATTTCCTTCTCCCCTTTTCATTAGTATCAGATCTGCGCACTTTAGTATCTGTGAAGGTGAGGCCTGCCACAAAAATTACACAATGCTATAGGGTTTATAATATTTAGTCAACCCTTAAATATTAGCTACGCCTTATCAGTGGCTTGATTGGTTAATAAA
>JBDTTM010000136.1:0-9755 GCA_039930605.1 Bacteroidota bacterium | reverse complement strand
GACTTTTTTCACCTGGATAAATCCACCATCAACCCGATTACAACCGCTTCTTTAAATCAACCCGCCAAACGCCCGCCCTACACCGGTTTCATCATTGACAAAGCAAAAAGAGATTTGGATTTTCGTCCACATACTTTTTTAGAAGGTCTTCAGATTATAAAGGACCAACTACTGAAACAGGAATAATATTTCACTTTTGAATTTTGCAACATGGCACATTACAAAAAGAAGAAAAAAACTTTCCGGAATTCATGGAAGGATTATTTTTCGCTCAACCACCGGGTGAGGCGAGGCTTGATTGTATTGTTCGGATTAATCTCGATTGAAATCCTGGCCCTGGTCTACCTCCACTATCTTCCGGCATCAGCAGAGAAAATTGACGTAGGAAAATTCAAAAAAGAAATAGATGAATTTTATGCCTCCGGAATTGCAGATTCAACAGTAGATAGTGATGATGTGAATCATGCATACCCCGGAACCAATGAATTTGCTGCTAAAAATTTTCATGAGAAAAATTCTGAGAAGAAGGTGGAAGTGTTTTCATTTAACCCGAACCACCTGCCTGATTCAGCATGGAAGCGGCTGGGATTTTCAGAAAAACAAATTCACAGTATTCAAAACTATGAAGCAAAAGGAGGAAAGTTCCGGACAAAAGAAGACGTCAGAAAAATGTATGCAATCCGACCGGCAGAATTCAACCGTATCGAACCTTACATTGCTATTCCTGAAACTGTAAAAGCAGTTCGGAGCGATAGTTCCCGGTTTCATAAAACTTTTTTGATAGTTGACATCGGCACTGCTGACTCAACTGAATTGGAGAAGCTGCCAATGGTGGGGAATTACCTGGCACAAAAAATTTCCAACTACCGTGAAAAACTTGGCGGATTCAACACCATTGACCAGTTAAAAGAAATACGCGGAATGCGGGACTCTACGCTGTTGGTAATTATGCCCCATGTTATTTTGGGAGATTCCACCAACCTAAGAAGAATCAACCTGAATAATGCTGATTACAATGAACTGAACCGCCATCCTTACATAGATAATTCAGTGGCTAACCTGATCGTCAATTACCGCAAGCAGCACGGCAGTTTCAAGGTAGTTGAAGATTTGCGTAAAGTTGCTTTGGTAGATGCTGAACTTTACCGTAAAATTGCGCCCTATTTAAAAGTGGAATAGCATTCATTACATGGATCTGCAGACAAGAATTAAATCAGCCATTCGCGACATCCCCGACTTTCCCAAGCCGGGAATTTTGTTTAAGGACATTACACCCGTTCTTGCAGATGCTGCTTTGTGTAAAGACATCATTAATGGCTTCGCTGATCAGCTGGGAACCAAAAAAATTGACGGTATCGTCGGCATAGAAAGTCGCGGGTTTTTATTCGGCATGATGCTGGCGCAAAAATTCAACGTGCCTTTTCTACCCGTCCGGAAAAAAGGTAAACTTCCGTTTAAAACTTATTCTTATGAGTACACCCTTGAATATGGGAGTGCGACCATGGAAATGCACATTGACTCCGTTGCCAAAGGAAGTTCCATCCTGATCCACGATGATTTGCTTGCTACAGGCGGCACTGCAGCGGCGGCGGCTGAATTGGTAAAAATGCAGGGCGGACATGTATCAGCATTTTCATTTTTAATCGGCCTGGATTTCCTGAATGGCAAAGACAAACTCATACCCCATTCAGACACCATTATTTCTCTTGTAAATTTTTAAAGACGTTTTATCATCTATGGATTTCTCTCAAACCGAAAATCAAAAATTAATCGCAGAAAGCATCCGCAAATTTGGGGATCAACATATCCGTCCGAAAATGATGGAATGGGATGAAGCACAAATTTTCCCCCTGGAACTTTTTAAGAAGCTTGGCGAGCTCGGATTCATGGGCGTACTGATTCCGACAGAATATGGAGGCAGCGGATTGGGCTATTTCGAATACGTAACTGTCGTAAGCGAGATTTCCAGGATATGCGGCTCGATCGGGCTCAGCGTTGCTGCGCACAATTCCCTTTGCTCCGGACATATTATGTCGTTTGGAAATGAAGAACAGAAGAAAAAATATTTACCTAAGCTGGCAACGGCAGAATGGATTGGCTCCTGGGGACTCACTGAAGCAAATACAGGAAGCGATTCGATGCGTATGCAAACAGTGGCAAAGGAAGATGGCGATTACTATGTCATCAACGGATCGAAGAACTGGATTACACATGGTATCAGTGGCGATGTTGCTGTTGTGCTGGCCCGGACTGGCGAACCGCTGGATTCACATGGTATCACATCATTTGTGATTGAAAAAGGAACCAAAGGATTTTCCGGAGGAAGAAAAGAAAATAAACTTGGCATGCGTGCCAGCGAAACAGCTGAATTAATTTTCCAGGATTGCAGGGTTCACAAAAGCCAGGTGCTGGGAAAAGTCGGAGATGGATTTGTTCAGGCCATGAAAGTGCTGGACGGAGGGCGTATTTCCATTGCTTCTCTCGCACTCGGAATTGCCAAAGGAGCTTTCGATGCTTCACTTAAATATTCAAAAGAACGTCACCAGTTTGGCCAGCCGATTTCAAGTTTCCAGGGAATCTCGTTTAAGCTGGCTGACATGGCCACACAAATTGAAGCTGCAGAATTGCTAACAATGCATGCAGCTGCTTTGAAAAACAATGGAGAGAAATGCACCAAGCAAAGTGCATTTGCAAAATATTATGCCTCTGAAATTTCTGTCAAAGTAAGTACAGAAGCTGTTCAGATTTTTGGTGGATATGGTTACACCAAAGATTTTCCCGTAGAAAAATTTTACCGTGATTCAAAACTCTGCACCATTGGAGAAGGCACTTCTGAAATTCAGAAGATGGTTATTGCGAGAGAGATTTTGAAATAATAATTCAATTTTATCACCTGCTACATTCGTTAGACTTCTACGGTAATTTTGTTTGAAAGCCCTGAAGGGGCATCATCCCATAGCGAGGTGGCATTGCCCCTCGATTGGAATACAACATCAAAAATCTAAGCCCTGAAAGGGCGGAATATACTTTCAATATCATAGAAAATTATGACGCCCTTACAGGGCTCGGTTGATTTTCATCTTACCATGACGAATGGCGTTGCCATTCGCTAGCGATCCCGCCCTTTCAGGGCTCTGTAAATCCCTATCAATCACATTCATTAAAACAAAAGAGGCTGCCTACATATGAGACAGCCTCTTTTTTTATGAAATATTCTTTTGATTATTTCTTAAAACTCTTTGTCCTGTTCTTAGAACCAAATCCTACCGGACTTCCTACACGCACCATGGCGCAACGGAAACCGATATCATCTGTAGATTGTGTTTCGTCAAGGAAACGTCTGGTACCGGGGCTCAACCAATATGCGCGGTCCTTCCAAGAACCACCTTTGTAAACACGCGCATGGTCGTTGATCAAACTGGAAATTGAATACTGGTATTGGATTTCAGCTTCATCACCGTCAATGTATGAGATGTTATCTGAACGATTGTAATTTCTACGTGGCGCTGCTTCTTCTTCAGTTACATTCCGGTATGTAATTCTTCCCAAAGAATCTTTTTCTGCAATTGAACCCTCCTCATCGCGTGTTTGTGTCTGATAAACGTTACCACGATAAGCATTGAAGTCGCCATTGTCTTCCATAGATAAAGGACGGTACACATCCATCACCCACTCACTTACGTTACCTGCCATGCAATACAAACCGAAATCATTCGGCCAGTAAGAAACAACAGGAGCCGGGCGGTCAGCAGCATCATTCAGGTAGCCCGCTGTACCCATCATATCACCTCGTCCACGTTTGTAGTTCGCCATCATTTGACCTTTGTAACGTTCTTCTTTATTACGTACCACATGGCCTGTCCATGGATAAAGTTTGCGGTCTGTTACACGCTCATAAATTGTATTCCCGATTTGTGCCAATGCTGAATACTCCCATTCTGCTTCGGTCGGGAGGCGATATTTAGGAAGTAAAATTCCATCTTCCATACGTACTTTACGTGTGCCATTACTTCCTGAATTCGGATTGAGATCTACGAGATCACTCTTCACCAAACCTTCGTACTGGCTGGAGAGATAAGATTCAGTATTGAAATTATCTTCATTGATCTGGTTCGGATTAATTCGTAAAATACCTTCACGAATCATAATCTGTTCGTTTACCCTGTCTGTCCGCCATGCGCAGAAGTCACTTGCCTGGAGCCAGTTAACCCCAACCACCGGATACTGCTGATAGGAAGGGTGACGGAGATACAATTCAACCATCGGTTCATTGTATTCCAATTGGTGACGCCAAACGAGGGTATCAGGCAATGCTTTCTTATATACTTCAGGATAATCCGCGCCGAAAACTCGTGTAATCCAATAGAGGTACTCGAGGTAATGAACATTGGCAATTTCAGTTTCGTCCATATAAAAAGAACTCACAGACATACGCCTTGGAATGTTATTCCAGTCCTGCGTTACTTCCTGTTCCGTACGGCCCATCGTAAAAGTTCCTCCTTCAATCAACACCAACCCCGGACCGGTTTCCTGTTCATCGTAAGGTACCACTTCATAACCGCCATTCTTCGGATCATTATAATTCCATCCGGTTACAGATGATTTTTCTTTCCCGCAGGAGGAAATTAAAATCATTGCCAGGGACAGTACGAAGCAATTGATCAGAATTTTTTTCATTGAATTATCAGTTGTTTTATTCTTTAACGTGAGCCAAATATATTTTATTTTATCGGGAGGCAAAAAAAAATTTCGTGCTTAGAAGGAAGGGCATTTTACAGCACGGAAACGTTTCTTTTTCGGGTGACAGGGAAACTGAATTCCCATACTCACTTCATGCGACCCTGCAGATGCATTGGCCAGCTTAGAAACTGTAATATCATAGCTGTAGCCGAATTTGAATATGCCTTGTTGTATTCCAATCAATGCAATAAATGAATCCCTGTTACGGTACCACAATCCACCTACGAGTGGTGGTTTGGCAATGTAAACACCGATATTGAATTGCTGGAAGTCGCGCTGCAACTGGTACAATACATTGGGAGAGATATATGTTTCTTCATTTCGTCTTGAAGACAATGGGATGATAGCACCTGCATGTCCTGTTATTTTCATCGGGAGTGTGCTGCCCGGGGCAGGACGGATAAAGGATTCTTCAGGTTCTGTAAGGTGATTCACCGCTACGCCGCCATAAATTTTTGATGAATAAAGAAGGAGTCCGGCAGAGAAATCTGTAAAGCTTTTTGTAGTCGGAGGGCGAACTTCAGTAGTTGGATAAATGAATCCATAACGCGGATCAATCATATCCCCAAAGGTTAGCTTTTCCCAGTCTACTTTGCGTTGTTTATAGGTTGCCTGGAATCCTGCCCGGATCGAAAATTCCCTGTTGATGTTCAACTGGTATGAATAAAATCCACTTACATCAGTAGAATTAAGTGTTCCTTCTCCTGCATTATCTGTCAGAACAAGGATACCAAGTCCGCTATTAAGTGCATTTATTTGTCCGTCAAATGAAGCAGACGTGGTGACAAATGTTCCGGTAAGCGCCGGCCATTGGTTACGGTAGTTCAGGCATAAGCGGGGGCAATGCACCGAACCTGCAAAAGCCGGATTCAGGTAAAGCGGGTTCGCATAAAATTGGGTAAACTCAGGATCCTGAGCACCCGCCTGAAGTGCGGCTAACAACAATACGAAAAACTGTAAAATTTTTCTCATCATGACTCTTTCCTTCAAGAATTTCAAAATATACGTTTCTGAATATACATAGTTACGTAAGCTTTAGTATAGCAAAATCCCACCGCTGTGAGAATTGTAAGGTTTTAAGCATAATTAATTCCTGGCTTTTACTACTGCGAACCGGTAACATGAAAAAATAAGTGCTTGCTAAATTAGAAAATAATTTAATGCAAAACCGTATTTGGCATTTTTGGGTAGTAGATCAGTTTAATTTTAAGGG
Source organism: Bacteroidota bacterium (assembly GCA_039930605.1). Classification (GTDB taxonomy): domain Bacteria; phylum Bacteroidota; class Bacteroidia; order AKYH767-A; family 2013-40CM-41-45; genus JAPLDB01. The sequence continues at coordinate 3,802 of JBDTTM010000136.1, read as the reverse complement.
ATCCCTCTCAATCAAATAACGGTTCGGGATGAATTATTATTATCTTGAATGTCTGCCCACCTGGTGGGGAAGATCCTACAAACCGATACACCACCGTTTTTTGCTCGAAAAATCAGCCTAATTATATATTATTGAAACTATTTTTCCGTATTCATTGTTCCCTGAATCACGTACCTTTGAATGTTGATAATAATTGCAATTTCATAAAATAAAAATCCTTTAGCTGCGTTTGGGGCTTATCATCATCAGATACACCAACAATGAGAAAATTTCTGTTTACCATTTTTGCAACACATGTTGTATTGATCTCCTTCGGGCAAACCAACTTTTTGCACCGCCAACTGGACTGGAAAGCTCCGGTAGAAACATCGGTTAACGAAACTGAAAAAGTAAGGTCGCTTTACTTTACAGGTGCGTCATACGATGACAATAACATACCCGTTTACAAAGAGACCATTGCGATGGAAGGCAATGTGCAGGCGGCATCGATAGAAATTGAAAATGCAAGCTATGCCAAACTCGATGAAACAGACCTGGTTTCCGTTGCAGCAGCAAACCAGCTGGGACAAAGCGCAAAAGTTGAAATCGGCTTGCGGAAAAAAAAATCATTTGCCTGCATTACTGTTCCGGCAATCCGTAAGTCAGCTACCGGTCAACTCGAGAAACTGGTTTCATTCGATTTCAAAATAAGTCCTACTTCTTTCCGAAACGGTTCTACCAATCAGACTACACGTACCTATTCACAATCATCAGTTCTTGCTTCCGGCGACTGGTATAAGTTAGGAGTGACCCAAACAGGCGTTCACAAAATCACTTACCAGCAATTGAAGAGTCTTGGTATTGCAGTGGATGCCATAGATCCGCGGAACTTGCGGATATATGGGAATGGAGCCGGACAACTGGCTTTCCTGAACAGCACTCCAAGGTATGATGACTTAAAAGAAAATGCCATTTATATAGAAGGCGAAGCAGACGGACATTTTGATCAGAATGACTATATTCTTTTCTATGGTCAGAAGCAGGTTAACTGGACATTCAATAGTGCCAGCGGAGAATTCAATCACACTTTGAATGAATATTCTGACACTACTTACTATTTCATTTCTGCATCACTGCCATCAGGAAAACGTATTCCCGGACGCGCTTCTTCTTCTTCAGCCTCCACACACACCATCAATTCATTCGATGAATATGAATACCATGAAGCAGACCTGTACAATTTTTTAAAGTCAGGACGCGAATGGTATGGTGAAAATTTTGACCTCCAGCATACCCAGGAATTATTTAATTTCCGTATTCCCAACCTGATCTGCAATGCTTCCGATTCACTGAAAATATATGCGCATGTTATCGGCAGGTCATTTTCAGACGTGGGACATTTTAATATCTATTGCAATAATCAATTGGCAGACGCGAAAACCACCGGAGTAACCAATGGATCTGTGACTGCAGATTTTGCAAAAGACGGCTTTTTAGCGGGAGGCATTGCAAGTTGCCCGGAGTCATTCATCGTTAAAATGGATTTCTCCTGCGCTGATCAGTCCGCCAGCGGATGGCTTGATTACATTGAGATCAATGCAAGAAGAAGACTCGATTTTGCCGGCGCCGGTGACCAGATAATTTTTCGTGATTCCAGGTCTGCAGGCACCAACAATATCGGACAGTTTGAAATCTCCAACACAACGGCAAATACAAAAATCTGGGATGTCACAGATCCGCTCAACATATCTCAGCAGTTGCCAAGCCAGGGCAACGGAACTTTTATTTACCCGACAGATATCATCCGTGAATACGTTGCTTTTACCGGGAACTCTTTCCAGACACCTTCATTCATCGGGAGAATGGCAAACCAGAACCTCCATGCCATGCAACAGGCGCAATTGATTATAGTAACCAACCCGAAATTTTTATCTGATGCAATCCGTCTGGCTGAATTTCACAGGACTCATGACGGCTATAATGTAAATGTGGCGACTACAACGCAGGTGTTCAATGAATTCAGCAGCGGCTCACAGGATGTTTGTGCAATCCGGGATTTTATCAAAATGTTTTTTGACCGTTCCTCGTCACCGGCCGATATGCCGCGCTTTGCACTCATGTTCGGAGATGCTTCATACGATAATAAGTACCGCCTGTCTAACAATACTAATTTTGTCACCTCTTATGAATCGGAATCATCCCTCAATCAAACGACTACTTATATAAGTGATGATTTTTTCGGACTGATGGACGAAACGGAAGGAATCTGGTCGCCATGGGGTACAGCTGAATTGATGGATGTGAGTATCGGCCGACTGCCGGTAAAATCAACCGTTGAAGCGGCGGCGATGGTGGACAAAATTATTTCTTATTCAACGCCTGTTTCTTCTGATAATTCTTCCGAAACCAATATGAGTGACTGGAGAAATATTGTTGCATTTGTAGCTGATGACCAGGACAACAATACACACTTCTCTCAATCTGAATCTTTGGCAATTAGTGTGAAAGCCGCCAACCCTGTTTTCAACATAGATAAGATTTACCTGGATGCATATAAGCAAGTGTCTACTCCGGGAGGTCAGCGTTTCCCCGACGCACGCACTGCCATTGTGAACCGTGTGCAGCGTGGCGCATTGCTGATGACCTATATCGGTCACGGTGGCGAAGTAGGCTGGGCCCATGAGCGCGTCCTGGAAAATGAAGACATTAACGGCTGGACAAATATCAAGCACCTGCCGGCATTTCTTACAGCGACCTGTGAATTCAGCCGGCCTGATGATCCCGGAAGGACTTCTGCAGGAGAACTTGTAATTCTGAATCCGAATGGTGGCGGTATCTGTCTTTTCACGACTACACGACTTGCCTTTTCCGGATCCAATTTCAGCCTTGCACAAAAATTTTTCGATCATTTCTTTCAACCCACCAATGGCATCATGCCTACATGCGGAGAGGTGTTCGAACAAACCAAGATCGATTACAACGACCGTTACACAAGGAACTTTATATTGCTGGGTGACCCGGCAGTTCGTCTTGCATATCCGCAATATGATGTCGTAACAAATTCTGTGAATACGCATCAGCTCAGTTTAAATTCCGATACACTACGTGCTTTAAGTAAGATTACGATTACCGGTGAAGTGAGAGACAGAAGTGGATCAAAACTCACTGGCTTTAATGGTGTTGTGTATCCAACCATTTTCGACAAGTCAGTTGTCTATTCAACACTCGGTAATGATTACGGCTGGACGGGAGACGGAGGCGGAGATTTTGCTGCGCCATTCAACCTTCAAAAAAATATTCTTTACAAAGGAAAAGCACAGGTACATAACGGGGATTTCTCATTCACCTTTGTAGTGCCGAAAGATATTTCATACCAATACGGAAATGGAAAAATAAGTTATTACGCGCATAATGGACACAACGATGCCAACGGGTACAGCAACGACATAGTGGTTGGCGGATTGAATCCGAATGCAGGTATTGACAATGCCGGTCCACAGGTAAAACTGTACATGAATGATGACAAGTTTGTATTTGGTGGAATTACGGATCAAAACCCGGTGTTATATGCAGAAGTCAGCGACTCAAACGGGATTAATACAGCCGGAACAGGAATCGGGCATGACATCACTTCCATGATGGATGAGGACAATGCAAAAATTTCTGTGTTGAATGATTACTACGAATCTGACCTGGACAGTTACCAGTCAGGGACCGTGCGCTTTCCTTATGCCAGTCTTTCCCCGGGAAGACATACGCTTAACTTTAAAGTCTGGGATGTGTACAACAATTCCAGCGATGCAAAAACAGAATTTATTGTTGC
>JBDTTM010000135.1:0-9802 GCA_039930605.1 Bacteroidota bacterium | reverse complement strand
TACTGATTTCTTTTTCCGTAATTTTACTCACTCATTTTTTATCTCATGAAAAGTTTATTTCTGGCTTTCGTTATTGGCGTATTTTTTTGGGGATGCAGCAACCAAGATACCTATCCTATTATTCCTTCGCTTGAATTCAAGTCACTTACATTTGGAGATAAGGGACGCTATACTTTTACACTCACTGCTACTTTCACGGATGGAGACGGCGATATCGGGTATTACCAGGACAGACCCAACGATCCGGTTTTTGACGATACGTTAAGTCAGTACTATTATAATTTCGTACTTAACCTGCAGGTATTGAAAAATGGTGTCTGGGCCGACTCTGTAATTGTTTACACAGATATCAATTTTAATGTAGACTCTATAGCTTCAGATAACGACACAACATATACTTACTACAATGACCTGGTGAGCCTTCGACTGCCCTACCTCACACAGGATGGACAAAACAAAGGATTAAAAGGAGACATTGAAAAATCAGCCTTTCTTCCAATTCCATTTTTCGGGGACAACCCATTCGTCGGGGATACCATTCGCTTCCGTGCTTTTATTTATGATCGTGCGTTGCACAAGAGCAACGAGATTTTTACTCCCGGATATTTAATCTTGACTCCTTAAAGTTGACTGATTGCATCTGCCAGAAGAGAAGTACTCAATTGATGATTGCCCATATTCTGAACGGCAAAACCGGGACCAGCCTTCATATTCACGAGTTTGAAATTTGCTTGTGTTGTCCATGCGAATATTTTTTTAGAAGATAAATATTCGGCAAGGTATTCCTGTTCGGTTTGCCCCGGTGTAGGAACAAGGAATGCATCTTTTTTCATAGCGATCAAATCCATGATTCCCGAATATCCGGAGCGGCAGATAACCAATCCTGATGCTGTAATAATTTTCTCGAACTCATTTGAACGGAGATGAGAAACAACCCTGGTGTTACCACACGTTTCGTCTCTGTTATTTCCGGGATTGCCAAGAATTACAATTGCCTTGCCTTGATATCCTTTTAGCTCCGAAAGAATTATTTTTGCAAAATCGCTCCTGGAAGGTTCCGGTCCGCTGATGATGAAGCAGAGATCATACTCCCGTTTTATTGCTTCCTCTTTAAATGTAAATCGGGAAAGCGGATTTATAAATGTCATATTTTCCAAAATCCGGTATTGATGAGAGAGGTCGCCTGAAATATTCGAAGCGCCTGCATAATCAGGAATCCAGCAATGATCATATTTTTTGATGACCCATTTATGCAGTGAATAAACCAATGGTTCAAACAGCTTCAATCCTCGCGGACATTTGATCATCACCTGGTGTGTGATGTAAACGGAACAGATTTTTTTATTCCACAAGCCAAAACGGTTGTCAGAAATAACAACATCAATGTTATTTGCGGTTATAATTTTTTTCAGCTGCGAATGCTCGGCCCACATCCTGAAAATTATTTTAGGGAGCTTGAAAATGGTTATTAACCATGCGGGTACTACACGAGAATACCTCAGGCGATAACCCCTGAGCGGTATCGTTTTCAATTGCGGAAATTCTTCCTGCAACAAAAAAGCTACAGAACCTTCACCGCCAATCAGCACCTCATGACCCGACGCCAAAAGTTCGCGGATAACCGGAATGCATCTTGTAGCATGCCCTAAACCCCAGTCAAGAGGCGCTACCAAAATCTTTTTTCTCATATTTAATATCCGGTTTCAGCAATGCAGGAATCAGAATTCGAATATACGAATTAGCTTTGCGCCCCATTTGTATATTCGTAAGTATTAGTATTTCGCTTTATGAAAAGAAAGTTAGCGCGGTTTGCCGAGAATGAAACATTCCCTCACATGTTTCAACCCAAAATGTTCCCTCCTGTTGACCATGAACTGAAAGGAAAATGGCACACCGATTTTTTTAAAAACCAAAATCCGATTGTGCTTGAACTGGGCTGCGGACGGGGAGAATATACAGTGAGCCTGGCGGAAAAATTTCCCGAAAAGAATTTTGTGGGTATTGACTGGAAAGGCGCACGGCTATGGAGAGGTGCGAAGACTGCGCAGGACAATAAAATGACGAATGTTGCCTTCCTCCGCATTATGATTCAGAACATACTGAACTTTTTTTCACACGATGAAGTGAGCGAGATCTGGATTACTTTTCCAGATCCCCAACCTCAGCCGAGCAAAGAGCGCAAACGACTCACTTCGCTCCGTTTCCTGAATATGTATAAGCAACTGCTAATGCCGGGTGGAATCATTCACCTGAAAACTGATAACAAAGCATTTTATGATTTTACGCTTGAAGTGATCGGTGAAAATAAATTTAAAAATATTTATGCTACAGATGACCTCTATCATTCAGATGCCGACAATGAAATCCTTGGAATAAAAACGACTTACGAAAACATGTTCCTTGAACAGGGAATGAAAATCTGTTACATTAAATTTGCAATCTCTTAATCAACATGGTTTTTTTATCTGCGCAATCTGCGAGCGAAAACATTCTTTAAAATAATCTCATGAGTACAGAAAAGAAAAACCTTGATTCTTTTTTCGAACAGGTCTATGCGGTTGCACGGTTAATTCCGAAAGGCCGGGTTACTTCTTATGGTGCAATTGGAAAATACCTGGGTACTGCACGCAGCGCACGGATGGTCGGTTGGGCATTGAATGGCGCACAGAGCTTAAAACCCAAAGTACCTGCGCATCGGGTTGTGAACCGGACCGGCCTCCTCACCGGCAAACACCATTTCGGAAGCCCGGATAGAATGAAAGAGTTGCTCGAAAAAGAAGGCATAAAAGTCAAAAACGACCAGGTGAAAGATTTTAAAACCCTGTTTTGGGATCCGATGGAAGAACTTTCTATTTAGAATTCGGTCAAACCAACATCTATCCCCTAATTATAAGAGTCAAAATTCATCTTATAATGTTAACAGCCCTAAACACTACCTTTGCACCAGCCGGAAACCGGAATTTTCTTATCCCGGCCTCCATACAAAAATGATTACCAAAGAACTAGTTATTGAAGCCCTGGGAAATGTGATTGAACCTGATCTTGGGAAGGATCTCATTACACTTAAGATGATTGAAGATATTGTAGTGGACGGGAACAATGTTTCCTTCACTGTAATATTGACCACGCCTGCATGCCCGATGAAGACGATGATTCACAATGCATGCGTGAATGCAATCATTCATTTTGTGGATAAAGACGCAAACGTGAATGTGAACATGACAGCTCGCACAACAAGTGGCCGCGTGAAGGAAGATGTCTTGTTACCTGAAGTAAAAAACATCATTGCTATTGCCTCAGGAAAAGGAGGCGTTGGAAAATCTACTGTCGCTGCCAACCTCGCTGTTGCACTTGCAAAAAAAGGCGCCAGCGTTGGATTGATCGACGCAGATATTTATGGTCCGTCACAACACATCATGTTTGGCGTGGAGCATGAACGGCTATTCGTGAATGAGCGTGACGGAAAGACATTCATGATTCCGATTGAGAAATATGGAGTGAAAGTATTGTCAATAGGATTTTTGGTAGATCCTGATCGTGCAATTCCATGGCGCGGTCCGATGGCATCAAAAGCGCTCAAGCAATTATTCAGTGATGCAGAATGGGGAAAATTAGATTACCTGCTCATCGATCTTCCTCCGGGAACAGGAGACATTCACCTCACCCTGGTTTCTGCAGTTCCTGTTACAGGTGCTGTGATCGTAAGTACCCCGCAACACGTTGCGTTGGCAGATGCGCGCAAAGGAGTGAGTATGTTTATGCTTGATGCCATCAACGTTCCTGTGTTAGGCATGGTAGAAAACATGGCTTATTTCACTCCCGAAGAATTGCCGGACAACAAATATTACATCTTCGGAAAAGAAGGATGTAAAAAACTTGCGGAAGAATTAAAGGTTCCTTTCCTTGGAGAGATCCCGTTGGTACAAAGTATTCGTGAAGGGGGAGATACAGGAATTCCCGTTGCGCTTGATGACAATACAATCGTCTCCAATGCATTTATGGAAGTCGCTGATCAGATGGTGCGACAGGTATCAATTCGCAATGCCACAAAACCGGCAACGAAGAAAGTTGAAGCAATGGCGCATTAGCAGCCAGTTAATTTGATGATTGGTTAATTTGAAAATTTGAAGGCTGCTCCCAATTACCCAATCAACTAGTCAACAAGTCTCTTATTCCCTGCATTACGATTTTGACATGAACCCCAATATTGACACCAAGCTCCTTTCCAGAATTGAAGAGGCACTCTCCCAACTCCGCCCCTATCTCCAGGCAGATAACGGAAATGTAAGTTTGGTTGAAGTCACCGATGACATGATCGTAAAACTTCGCTTCGAAGGCGCCTGCCGCGGCTGCAGCATGAGCCAGATGACCCTTCGCGCCGGCATCGAACAAAATATTTTACGCATGGTTCCTGAAATTAAATCAGTAGAAGCAATTGACCAGGAAGAGGATGAATTGATTTGAACAGAAGTCACATTGCGTCGGTTTTGGCCGGTAACCAATTACCAAATCAACTTTTTACCTGCCTACCATTCCTCCCATTCAACATTTTTCAATTAGTTTCGCAGTCTCAATTGAACCCCCAATGCCTCAAGCCGTCATCACTGTAAAAGATCTCGTCAAACACTATCCCGAAATAAAAGCCGTGAATGGCCTCAGCTTCGAAGTTTATGAAAACGAAATTTTCGGTTTGCTTGGACCCAATGGCGCGGGGAAAACAACAACACTTGAAATTATCGAAACACTCCGCGAGAAAAGTTCCGGAGAGGTGATGGTCTATGGATTAAATGTAGAAAAGGATAACAACGCGATTAAACAAATCATCGGCGTCCAATTGCAGGCAGCAGGATATTATCCATCATTATCATTGACCGAATTGCTTGTGCTTTTTTCCGGATTGTACAATGTAAAAGTGGATACACAGGAAATGCTCAAACTTGTAGGCCTTGAAGACCGCAGCAAATCAAAATATAAAGAACTCAGCGGCGGACAAAAACAGCGGTTCAGCATTTGTACTACCCTCATCAATAAACCGAAAATTGTTTTTCTCGATGAACCTACTACAGGACTCGACCCGCAGGCAAGAAGAAATCTCTGGGATTTGATCAGAAAGATCAGGCAGCAGGGTACAACTGTAGTGATCACCACCCACTACATGGACGAAGCGGAAAATCTTTGCGACCGCGTTGCCATTATCGAGAAAGGAAAAATAATTGCACTCGATACACCTGACATGCTCATCGATGCTTTGGTAGCAAAAGGATTCGAGCGGAAAAAAAGAGTGAAAGATGCCAACCTGGAAGATGTTTTTCTATCCCTTACAGGACAGGAATGGAGAGATGAATGAAGAAGTAAAGAGTACAAAGTATTAAGTACCAAGACAAATGCGGAAATGGTATTCTGCTATTTACTCAGTACTTTCTTTCTGGCTTTCTGATATTTCAAGAACGTGTAATCAAACGCATACTTCGCCAGGACAATTCCCGTAGCTCCATCCTTCCATCCCCCCTTTGCAAAATACCATTTCACAAAAGCAGCAATCGAACTTAACCACTGCTGCACAGCCGAGAGATTTTTTTTCTTCTCCAATAAAGTTTGAGCCGACAAAGCAGCATATCGTTCCAGCTTTTCAGCAATTTCTTTTTTTGTTTCAAAGGTGTAATGATGCAAGACGCCATCAAGCACAGCAATCGTTTTATATCCCGATGGTTCTTCATGTACAACAGGAGAGTTGTCGAAATTGCTGAATCTTTTATCAAAAAGACGAACCGGGTAATCAGGCGACGCAACAGGATAAACAGCATGAATTTTTTTCCCCAGCACATACCAAACACGTTGTACCCGGTATGCATCAGCAAGAGCATCAGCTTTTTTTAATTCGTTGCAGGAAGCGATCAGGGCATCATCTGGAATTTCATCACTGTCAATCATCAACACGAGATGATGGGTACATTGATTCAATGCATAAGCCCGTTGGTTTTTGAAGTTGTCGAAGGTCCGCAGCAAAAACCTGCAGTTGTTTTGCTCAGCAATAGGCTTTGTTCCATCTGTACTTCCGGAATCAACGACCACGATTTCATCGCACATTTTTTTCAACTGCGAAATAATCCTCTCCAGGTATTTTTCGCTGTTATAAGTAAGGATGAAAGCAGAAAGACGATTCATTGTGCAGCAAAGTAAGTACAACTTCTTTTATCTACTTTTGAAACCGTTTATTAAAAGACCTGTTTGTGAGTGAAGTAAAAAAATACAGTCAATGGCGCGCGATGTTAGCCATCACAAGAGCAAGTTTGCGTTCTACCACCCGCAGCCCGAGCGCAGTTGTATTCACGCTTGCGTTTCCATTGATCTTCATTGTTGTTTTTGGATTTATGGGAGGCGGCAGATTTTCTGTTGATGTTGCGGTTAAAACCGGATGCGATAAAGCAAACCCGATCTACATGGCTTTGCAGGGAATCAATGTGATTGATCTGGACAGTACAGAAGAGACAGAAAAACTGAAAGGGGACCTTGAAAAGGGCCGCATAGACGCGACTCTTTTCATCAAAGACAATGGCATTGATGCGATGCCGCGGTACAGCGTATTCGTGGAAACGACTTCCGCATCACCCGAACGGGGAAATATTTTCAAGTCGGTGCTCAACAATATATTCTTTACGCTCAATGAAGCATTGCTCACAGACGTGCCTACCATGGCCGAGTTGAAGGAAACAAAAATTGAGGTGAGGCAATACAAGACAATCGATTTTATTCTTCCCGGGCAGCTTGGATTCTCATTGTTAAGTACAGGCGTGTTCGGTACGGCATTTATTTTTCTCAGCTTACGGCAAACCCTTGTAATCAAAAGGTTTTTTGCAACACCGATCAAACGACAATTCATCGTACTTGGGGAAGCACTCAGCCGACTCATCTTCGCACTTACAGGTTCGCTCATTATTATCCTCATCGGACATTATGCTTTCGGATTTACGCTTATCAATGGGATCACGACCGTTTTAAATATGCTTGTCCTTTCAACATTGGGATTAATCGTTTTTATGGGTTTTGGATTTGTTGTTTCAGGTGTTGCAAAAAATGAAAATGCCATCCCCCCAATTGCAAATATTATCACACTTCCACAGTTTCTATTGAGCGGAACTTTTTTTCCGATCACCGCATTTCCAACCTGGCTCCAGCCGGTTTGTAAAGCAATGCCATTAACATACCTGAATGATGCAATGCGAAAAGTGGCTTTTGAAGGAATGGCCTTGTATGAAGTAAGCCATCAAATCATGATTGTGGGTATTTGGGGCGTTGTTGTTTACCTGTTGGCAGTCAAATTTTTTAAGTGGGAATAGGCCAAAAAGGCCATTTTTCATTGCATTGTAACATCAGGCGGTTGTTTGCCTCCTTTCTCACTGAAAATAGCTATCTTAGCCGTGATTTTACATGCAACATTTTACCATTTTCTTCGATAAAATCATCACCCCCTTTAAAATGAAAAAATACCTCATCATAGGAATTATCCTGCCGCTCTTTTTACCTGGGAAAATGTGTTTTGCACAAAGAGGGAAGGATGGCGCGAAAATAGTTTCCTCAATTGTTAATGTGAACGAGTATACTGCATTAACCGCAAATGCCAGTGCAGGCAGTTCTACGATATCAGTAACAAACAGCTCTTTAAACAGCAGTGGATATTTTTCAGGCCCATTGGCTCCCGGTGACCTCATCATGATTATTCAAGTGCAAGGTGCTTCAATGGGTTTGGCAAATGATAGCACCTATGGAATCATAAATTTTTATAATAATTGTGGGTTTAATGAATTCGCACAAGTGTCAAGCGTACCGAATTCAACATCCATTTTAGTCGACTGTGGACTTCAACATTCATATACAGCATCTGGTCGTGTACAAATTGTACGTGTTCCCCGTTATACTACGCTCACCATTAATAACGGAGGACAATTAACATGTCCGGGTTGGGCCGTAGCAACAGGAGGAGTTGTAGCTGTTGAAGTTTTGGGAAATACAATAATTAATACAGGGGGAGCTATCATAGCAAGCAATAAGGGATTCAGGGGCGGAGCGTTGGATAATCAATCACAATTTGGTACTGGAGATTACAGGTGGAACACAGGCCTTTCGGGTGCCGAAAAAGGTGAAGGAATTGCCGGCAACCAGGGCGATTATGATAGTTTCTCCGGAAGATATGACAGGGGTGCTCCAGCCAATGGCGGTGGCGGTGGCAATGGTCACACTTCCGGCGGTGGTGGAGGAGGGAATGCAGGAGATATTTCAACATGGAATGGATACGGAGTTCCTGATGTTTCTACAGCGTCTTGGGCCAATGCCTGGAACCTTGAATGGAGTGGATTCGCTTCCAACAACAGTTCGGGTGGCGGTCGTGGCGGTTATTCATATTCTTCTGCCGACAGAAATGCGCTTGTTGAAGGTCCGGGAAATGGAAACTGGGGTGGCGATTTAAGACGCAATGTTGGCGGAATTGGCGGTCGCCCAATGGATTACTCAACAGGAAGGCTATTTTTAGGTGGCGGTGGCGGTGCAGGAGATCAAAATCAGAACAAAGGTGGTGCCGGTGGTAATGGTGGAGGACTTGTTTACATCCTTTCTTTTGACAACGTTAGTGGTAGCGGATCCGTTGTTTCCAACGGTACAAACGGGCAAAATACAACTGTGCGCGGAACAGACGCTGCAGGTGGAGCAGGTGCCGGCGGGACAATCATTATTAATTCAACAGGTGTAATTTCCGGAATTACCATCAATGCCAATGGTGGTAATGGTGGAAACCAAATCATCAGAAATGTTTTTGAACCGATAGAAGCAGAAGGCCCCGGTGGTGGCGGCGGCGGCGGCTATATTTCAATTACCAATGGAAGTCCCGCACGAATAGCAAATGGCGGCGCAAATGGCACAACAGACTCTGGTGGATTATTAGAATTTCCAGCTGATGGAGCCACAAAAGGTGGTGTCGGTTTACCTGCAGTAACTTTTGCAAGCTACTACCTTACAGCAATTGGTGATTCTGTTTGTCCCAATACATCAGGAACAATTACTGCTTCAATTGTCGGAACACCTCCTACCGGAATCACTTACTATTGGTTTAATGCAGCTGCAGGTGGAAACCCTATTGCTACAGGTAATACTTATAATACGCCAAACCTATCCTCTACCACAACATATTATATAGAAATTTGTCCGGGCTTTTACCGTGTGCCGGTTCAGGTTGTAGTTACTCCGAATCCGGTCCCTGCTTTTTCTGCATCGAATGTTTGCCTGGGGGACCCAACTGTTTTTACAAATACTTCAACAGGTGGCACAGGATATTCCTGGAATTTTGGCGACGGGAATACATCCACACAAACAAATCCAAGTCATACCTATTTAACTTCCGGCTCATTTGTCGTCACGCTCATTACTTCTAACAGTGCGACCGGTTGTGCTTCAAGCATTACACATACCGTTGTTGTCGGGATCGTACCACAGGTCAGTTTTACTTCAACAGGTGCGACCTCTGCATGCGGATCACTGACAGTAAATTTTGTTAACAATACAACCGGTGGCGGAGCGAATACTTACACCTGGAATTTTGGCGATGGAACCGGAACTTCTGCTCAACAAAATCCATCGCATACTTATAACACGCCTGGAACATATACTGTTACACTTGCTGCAGCACTCGGCTCATGCAATGACATTGATTCAATCGTCAGTTACATTACCGTGAATCCTTCGCCCACAGCGGGTTTCACATCTGCCAATGTTTGCCTGGGAGATGTAATGAGCTTTACAAATTCTTCGACAG
>JBDTTM010000134.1:0-9832 GCA_039930605.1 Bacteroidota bacterium | reverse complement strand
TGTGCTTTCATATACCTGGTTTGGAGTGAAGCAATGCGTGCATTGAACCTTGACAATTCTTCAGAAGCTTTTGTTTTCATCAGGTCGGCGAAAGATTGGTAGATATGATACATTGGATCCTTTGCTGTTTTTTTCATTGAACGGTGAGAGAAGGAGTTAAGGAATGCAGAAAATCTTTTCTCATTGGTAAAAATTGACTTGCGGAATGTTGCCTGTGCAAAAAGCTGATAGTCGTTTTTATATTTTGATTGCAAGTCAGCATAAATCCCGGGTTGGTATTTCTCCTCAATGTTATCATGATAGAGTTTAAGTATGGAAGCGAAAATGAGTTCATCAGCTTTTGCATCATAGTTTCTGAAGAAACCGGGTATACCTTTCAGGAGTCTCAATGCAGCGGCCTTCAGGCTATCGGTGGGGATTGAATCAATCTTCGCCATCTCCTGCAACGGCCGTACGCTGTTGTTTAAAAGTGTGATCATTTCAACACCCAGGATGCCTTCCGTGTAATATTCGTTCAGTTTACTCAGCGGTTTAATTTCAGTGTAGAACAATTCCATCTCATGAAGAATGCCGGCATATTCATTTATTCTTTTGCTATCCTGTCCTACCCACTCAGTAAATGTTTGTTGATATACTTCTTTCTCCGCAATCACATTGCTCCTGCGAAGTCCCTGCATTTCTCCATCCCATTTTTTCCAGTAGTTGGCAATGGTGCCATATTTTGAAGCGTACTTTAATTTGATGGTATCATTTCCATTCATGCGTTGTCGCCAGATAGACAAACGCTGATCGCGGATACACACTTTTGCCGGATCGGTCACATTTTGTAAAAGGTCGACTCCAAATGAAGGAATGTACTCTGCAGTCTTTCCCGGAAATCCGAAAACCATGGTAAAATCACCTTCATGTACCCCTTTCATGCAAAGGGTAAATGATTTCTTCGGAGTATAGGGAATGTTTTTTTCTGAATAATCTACCGGGTGATTGGTACTATCTGTATAAATTCTGAAAAGTGAAAAGTCTCCGGTGAAGCGCGGCCACATCCAGTTGTCGGCATCTCCTCCAAACCGGCCAATGCTCCGAGGTGGAACACCTACAAGCCTGATGTCGCGAAACGTTTCTGTTACTGCCATGTAATATTCATTTCCATAGTAAAACGGTTTCACTTTTGCCTGTTGCCATTTTTCTTTTATTGCTGACTTTTCCAGTTGTGCAATCGTTGCAGTTATTTTTTGCTCACGTTCCTGGGCACCCATTTCAGGTTTGACTTCAGCTAAAACTTTTTCTGTCACATTTTCAATACGGATAGTAAACGTAACTGTAAGACCGGGGCAACGGAGTTCCTGGTTTTTTTCTTTCGCCCAATAGCCATTCTCCACGTAGTTATGTTCAAGCGTGCTCAGTGATTGAACCTGTGAGAAACCACAGTGATGGTTGGTGAGGACAAGTCCCTTGCTGGAAATAATTTCGCCGGTACATCCGCCTCCGAAAAGAACCACAGCGTCTTTTAGCGAAGCATTTTCTTCTGAATAAATTTCCTCCACAGGAATTCTTAAGCCGAGTGCTTTCATGGCAGTTTCCTTTTTCTTTAATTGATTCGGCATCCACATCCCTTCATCGGCAAAGGAAAACTGTGAGGAAAGAAAAAAAGCCAATACCAAATAGCGCAATCTATTTTTCATACAAACTAATATTCAAAGACAAAGAAAAGAAAGAAATACGAGCGAAAGAAAAGGCTACGCCTGAAGTCAGTTAGAATGGACCCTGCCGATTGAAGGAAAATAACCCGGGTTAATTAAATGCCCACTTAATAATCTGACTTCATAACTTTAGCTCTCATTATTTTGCCGGAAGAATTTATTTCAATCCAATACATTCCAGGAGGAAAAAATCTGCAGTCTACATCTATAGGGGTAACGCTGTTGTAAAAAAAAATTCTTACTCCCAGCATATTATAAATTGAAATCTCAATGGCTGTTCCAATTGTGAATTGAGATCCCGATAGCCATCGGGAGTGAATTGTGAATTGGTCTTCAACAGGGTTGGGACTTATTACAAACTGCCCAAAGTCCATAGCAGGTCTGAGTCCTGCAATTACGTTATAAATCACAGCCTCCACTTCACAATCATTACTATCAGTTGCAACTACATTGTAATCCCCACTTACAATAGCTTCATAAAAATAACCTGTTGCTCCGTTGAGTAAATTGCCATTGTAATACCATTGGTAGGATACCGCTCCTGTATTTGCAAAAAGTGTATCACCGCTTTGTGTTATTCCCTGCGCAGCCGGGTATTGGAATACGGTAATATAGTTTGACAGGATCAACGTGTCGCTTCCGTTTGCATTTGACGCAATCAGGGTAACATCATAACTACCCGGGGCATTGTAACAAATCGCTTGCGGATTGATGTCAGTACTTGTTGAAGGATTCGCACCCGGAAATATCCATGTGTACAAATTTGCATTTTGAGAAGTGCTGCTGAAATTGATACATGTTCCCGGGCAAACCTGGTGAGGTGAATTAAAGGAAGCCACAGGAATATTTTGAAGACATGCACTGCAGGAGGTGTCAGGATAAAATTTCCAGACATCATTGTAGGTCGCCTGGCCCGGATGCCTCGACATGCCGCCAAACAGGTAGACATGACAAAATGAATCTCCGAAGAGGATTGCACCGTCTCTTGAATGAGGAATATTTGCGTTTGCAGGAATTCCTTGCTGACCGAAAACTGCAGGTTGATTGAAAAGGTTTGTACCATGCATCCATTTATACTTCAGTGAGAGGTAATCAAATATCCAGAGGTCATTAAAATTATCATTGTTAACCGCAGACGTACCACCGAATTGCCATACCTGGTTATTCCTGTCTTTGTAACAGGCTTTATTTTCTTCTGTATGAGAATGGTAATTACCCGAACCTGTATCGCAGTAGGAGATATAATTGCCCATATAATTTGCAACATTGCTACCCGACATCCAGGTCCACTCACTCGTAAAGGGGTTGAATCTCCATGTATCAGCATAAGCAAAACCGTTTGCAAACCAAAAATTGCCAAACTGATCTTCCCAATGCGCATAAACTGAACGTCCACCCGGATTATTGGTAGCCGCAGGAATACCCATGGTTCCCCACACTGTAGGCGCCTGGCTGAATTGACTTCCCCTGATCCATGTCCATTCATTTGTCGAAATTGAATACCGCAACACACGATCGTAAGGGCAGCAAGTATTGCTATACATTCCACCGTAAATCCACAATTGATTCTGACTGTCTATCCATCCCGTTGATGACTCCACAACTGAAGGAGGATAATTTACGGATGAAGGAATCCCGGGTACTAATGTTCCACCTGTTGCGGTGTTTTGAGAGCCACTCATCCATGTCCATTCAAGAGTAACCGTGTTAAACTTCCACAGATCGGCACTGAATTGAAGAGCGTTCAGGAAGCCGCCATAGAGCCAAAAATTTCCTGAAGTATCAACCCAGGAAATACCTGTGTTCCTTGAGCCTGGAGTATTGAGCGGTGAAGGAACGCCCAGTGTACCATAAACAGCAATTACATTGGATGTACTGTCGCCTTGCATCCATGTCCATGTATTTGAGTAGGGATTGTACATCCACATGTCGGCGCGCAAAGAAGTGGCAGTATTGTATCCGCCATATATCCACACATTGCCATTTCTGTCTGTCCAATTATATGCTTCATAGACACCCGGAGGATTGTTGGAAGGATCTGCAATTCCTTTGAACCCAAAACGTCCTGCTACGTTTGCAACTGTATCACCATGAACCCATGCCCACTGTCCGGATTGTGAAAATGTCGCGTTGCTTTTGAAAAGAAAAAAAAAGTAAAGCAAGGCTTTCCATTTCATCACTATAATTTAACAAATTTAATGTTAGATGATTTTTCGTCACAAAAAAGTCTTACAAAGTAAATCCCGGGTTGGAGTTTTGAAACATCTCCCTGGATTTCTGAATTGAGATATTTGATTCCTGATTTTTCATCTGATACTTTTTCTCCGAGAACATTGTATATTGAAATCTCTAAAGTTGGTACACTTTTAACTTTTGCCCTGATAGCTTTCGGGATTTGGATTATTAATTTGTCCACAACCGGATTCGGAAACACCATAAATTCTACTTCTTTGGAGAGGGCAGTGCTGAGGCCTGCAATTACATCATAGATCACCGCTTCTACTTCGCAGTTATTGACATCCGTTGCAACCAGGTTGTAGTCCCCGCCCGACGATGCAACATAAAAATAATCTGTCGCGCCTGGAATAATATTTCCATCATGGTACCATTGGTAACTGATAGCTCCCTGGTTTGCTGTTAGTGTATCTCCGTTTTGAATAATTCCCTGCGGTGGCGGAGATGGATATACTGTAATATAATTTAACAATGTGAGTGTATCACTTGTTGTCGCATTGGAAGCGATCAGCATCACATCATAGCTGCCAGTACTATTGTAGCAGATATTGGTTGGCGCCACATCACTGCTAACAGATGGATTTGCACCCTGGAAAAACCATAGAAATGAAGTTGCATTCACAGACAGGTTCGTAAAATCGGTGCAGGTTCCGGGGCAGATATTATTCGGAGCAGAAAAAAGTGCCTGGATATTTGCACCGGTACATGGCTGAACTACCGGAGATAATTCTGCCAGCGTATAAAGCCGCACATCATCCAGGATGAGTTCTGTGCATAAGCTGCAGATGTGTCCCCAATTCGTAAACTTAATTGTATGAGATGTTGAAGTGGCGTTGAACTCAACAAGGTATCTTGTTCCAATGCCACCAACCGATGGCGTATGGTTGTTTCTCAAAAATGTATTTCCAAAACCTACATCGACAGCGAATAAACCCGGTGCTGTCTGACTGGCTTCTCCGCCTGCCCAGAATTCAAGAATGTATGAATTACCAACCGTGAGTCCTGATACGGTTTGCTCAATGCTTAATCCCAATGCACCTCCATATCCAGCATCGTTGTTTGGATATCCAATCGGCATTCCACCGGTAGTACAGTCTACAGATGTGAGACATGAAGTATCATTTTGGGTAGATGAACAGGCTCGAGCGTAGGAATTTCCGAAGTAACAGGTGTACGTACCTTCCACAACTTTTGCATATCCTGTAGTAACAATATCAGCATAAGTATTGCTTCCGCCACCGGTGCATATCCAATCAGATATATTACAATTGTAATATGCAGAATTCGGACAATAGGAACTGCTGAACCAGTTCATGGGAATGCAGTTGTGGTTTTCGAATCCACCATTCAACAAGAGATTATTTACATTCAGACTGATTGAATCATTTTGTTCGTAACAGTAAATGCAAATGATTTGTGCGGATGAAAATTGAACGCCTGACAGGATCATGCAAATTGCAATACCACCTGTTTTCAGCCGGAATAATTTCATCAATTGAATAAAATTTTTCAAAATATTTTCAATTATTTTTTATGAATTTAGTTCTGTACGTTTTTACACCCGAAATAATTTCGATGAAATATATTCCGCCTTTGTATTTTGATAAATCAATTATTTTCACATCCGTTATATTTTTTTTAGAAAGCGATTGATCAAGCATCTTTTCTCCAAATACATTGTAAATAGAAAACACATCTATTTCATATTGCCTGCTTTCTATTCCGAGTTTGTCTTCAACAGGATTAGGAAATACTGTAAACTGGATACTGCTTAGTGCTGTTTGCACGCTGGCAGAAATGTCGAATACAGCAGCTTCCACTTCACAACCATTTTCATCAGTCGCAACTACATTGAAATCGCCGCTTTGTGAAGCGACATAATAGTAGAAGGTTGCTCCCGGAATAAGAATGGAATTGTAATACCATTGGTAGCCAACTGCACCGGTGTTTGCGAAAAGTGTATCACCGGATTGCAATATGGCTTGTGCTGCAGGAGCCGGATAAACAGAAATATAATTTTGGAAAAGTAATGTGTCATTCCCTGTATTATTTGTCGCAACGAGCATCACATCATAACTTCCGGAGTTCGAGTAGCAAATATTAGTAGGGCTGACAACGGTACTTGTATCAGGCGATCCGCCGGGAAAATACCATTGATAAGCAATTGCATTCAGTGAATAGTTGGCGAAACCCAGGCAAGTTCCCGGACACAAGGTTGTGTCAGGAGTAGAGAATGCAGCAACAACAGGTGCCAAACCCAGCCTGGCAACAAGGATATCTTCACCACCATAAACTGCAAGTACGTCATTGCCAAATATTGGAGGCGCTTTATAGAAACCGGTGACGTAATAGCTGCCGTTATTGTCCGTGCTGATTCCGTTTGCAAAGGCCCCGCTGTTCTGACCACCGGAGCCGGTTCCCCATTTACAATTTCCTGAAGAGTCATACAAAACAACAAAAACCTGGCTGCCGTGATTCGGCAATCCGACATTGTCAAAATTGGTTGTATCAGAATAATTTCCTGTGATCACAATATTTTTATCACTGTCCGATGTAATTGCAAGTCCTGAAACGTTGGCACCGAATCCAGTAGATACTGATTGCTTTGCCCAGAGCGGTGTTCCGGCGGAATCATATTTTATTGTAAGGCATCCCGCTCCTGAAAGAAGGAAAGGTCCGGCCATAATAAAATTGTCATAGTCTCCTGTTATTACCGGTTCATTATTGAGGTCAACTGTAACACCCCAGCCATAAGCCGTTGTTCCGGGAATACTTTGTGTCTGTTTTAGCCAGAGAAAATTTCCAAGTGCATCCACCTTGATCAGAAATGCATCCCTGTCACCGGAGCTGGTAAATGTTTGACCATTGATAATATCACTTCCCTGTAAGTAGCCAGTGATGTATGAATTTCCAAATTGATCGATATCAATTGCGTAAGCATCGATGCCTCCATTCGTGCAAAGCTTGGTAGCAAAAAGAGGCGTCCCTGCAGAATCATATTTGACAACGAATGCGCCGGGTCCGCTGACAGAAAAAGTTCCGAATGTGGTAACACCTCCACCCAAATACCCGGTGATGTATGAATTTCCCAATCCATCAGTTGCAATTGCCCTGCTGTAACTGTTTGAATTACCATCAGCTTGCCTGGCCCAGATTTCATTTCCTGAAGAATCGTACTTGACAACAAAAATTTCCCTGTGTGCCGTTGGGCAGGATAGCGTGAATGAACCAAACATAGCCTGC
This sequence comes from Bacteroidota bacterium, assembly GCA_039930605.1. Taxonomy (GTDB): domain Bacteria; phylum Bacteroidota; class Bacteroidia; order AKYH767-A; family 2013-40CM-41-45; genus JAPLDB01. The sequence continues at coordinate 2,654 of JBDTTM010000134.1, read as the reverse complement.
GTATAGAAATTGCCTGTTACATAACAATTGCCATCGGCATCAATATCGATTCCATCACCTTCATCTCCATAAATATCATTTGTATCGTATGAACCTCCGTGCTTCACCCAGACACAATTTCCCTGGGAATTATATTTTGATACATAAATATCCGGTCCACCGTAACTGGTAATATTGAATCCTCCAAAAGTACAGGTGGATGTAAATCTTCCGGTCGTGTAACTGTTGCCGTTTGGATCTGTACTGATTGCTTTGCCAATGTCATTCCCTGCACCGCCTGCATCACGACCCCATTGCCAGGGAGGGGCCTGGGCATTAGTCATACAATGGAAGATGAAAAGACAACCAAGTAAAGCTAATTTACTTTTGGCGTTCATTGCTTGATAAATCGATTGTTGTAAGTCCCGTTTGATGTTGTCGTTCTGATATAATAAATGGCGGCAGGCAAAGCGGAAACATCCACATCCAGTTCTGCATTTTGATTTATTGAAACCGGCAGAACAACCATCACCTTTTCCCCGAGCATATTATATACTGAGATCTCAATGGCAGTTCCAAATGTGAATTGTGATCCCGATAGCCATCGGGAGTGAATTGTTAATTGGCTTTCGACCGGATTCGGAAATATTACCAAATGCAAATTGCCGGTTTCAAATTCTATTCCTGCCACCACATCAAATATGGCAGCTTCTACTTCGCAGTTGTTATTATCAGTTGCAACGATATTGTAATTTCCGCCTTCAGAAGCTATGTAATAATAATTTGTCGCGCCCGGAATGATATTTCCTGCGTGGTACCATTGGTAACTCACTCCACCTGGGTTTGCAAAAAGGGTATCACCGCTTTGAGAAATTCCCTGTGGGGCCGGGTAGGGATAGACGGTAATGTAATTATTCAACGTTAGCGTATCACTCAGGATGCCATTGCTTCCTATCAACGTTACGCCATAAGATCCGGGTGTGTTGTAGCAGATATTTGTCGGAGAAACATCCGTGCTCACAGATGGATTTGCTCCCTGGAACTGCCAAAGAAAAGAAGTTGCATTCACAGATAGATTTACAAAGTTAGTACACGTGCCCGGACAGATATGGTTGGGTGCAGAGAATAGTGCAGTCACATTTGCACCTGAACAAGGAGGCACGATGGGTGATAATTCTGCAAGGGTGTAGAGACGTACATCATCCAGAACGAGTTCAGTGCAGGATGTACAAATATGGCCCCAGTTTGTGAATATAATCGTATGAGAAGCTGACGTAGCATTGAATTCAATAATAAACCTGGTGCCGATTCCGATATGAGCTTGTGTTGGCTTGCATCTTAAATATGTATATCCAAATCCAATATCTACACCGAACAAACCAAGGTCAGGAAAACCTCCGCCAAATGATTCACCACCAGCCCAGAACTCAAGCACGTAGGTTGCACCTGGCGTGAGTCCATTCACAGTTTGCTGCAGTGAGATCCCTTGCGCCCCACCAAATGTAACGTCATTCAATGGATAGCCAGGAGATATTCCGGTGGTTTCGCAATCTGCATATACAAGGCATGAAGTATCTCCGGTTTGGCAAGGAGGGCAAAATGAATTTCCGAAATACGCAGAGTGCGTGCCTTCCTCCACATACCAAAAAGTACTGTCGTAGAAACAGGAGTAAGTATTTGATCCGCCACCGGTGCACGTCCAGTTTGCAATATCACAATTGTAGTTGAATGAATTGGGACACCAGGTATTGGCGTTCGAATTAAATGCACAGGTGGTGTTTTCAAATCCCCCGTTCAGTATGAGGTTATTCACGTTCTGGCTGATGGAATCATTTTGCCCGTAACAAAATATACAGACAATCTGGGCTTGAGATTGAAAACAGGTAAGAAGAAGCAGGAGAGCTCCAACGTTCCAACTTCTGACTATTGAAATTATTTTTTTCATGAGATTAAAATCAGTTCTTGATAAATTTATTCCGAGATATTTTTTCCGAGATCATTATTTCTATGTAGTATAATCCGGAAGAAAGCCGGGAAACATCAACTTCGACTGGTAACCGGCACTTGTCAATTGGCAAACAAACAGCAAATAACATTTCACCAAGTGTATTATAAATTGAAATAGAATTTATTTTAAGCTGATTCATGCCGGGTTTCACATTGAAGATTGACAACATATCTTCAGCAGGATTTGGAAATATTGACAACTGATGACTGCCGTTACCGACTTCCGAATGTATTCCCGCTATCACATCAAATATGGCTGCTTCCACTTCACAACCATTTGCATCTGTTGCCACAATATTATAGTTTCCGCTTTCTGTTGCGACATAAAAATAATCTGTTGCACCGTTAATAATATTTCCGTTTTGATACCACTGGTAACTGATAACACCTGCATTGGCAAATAAAGTGTCACCATTTTGTGAAATCCCCTGGGGAGCAGGGTAAGGATATACCGTGATAAAATTGTTCAGCGTGATCGTATCACTTCCTGCTGCGTTGGTCGCTATGAGTGAGACCGCATAATTACCCGGCGTGTTGTAGCAAATGTTCGTAGGGTTCAAATCGGTACTTGAAGAAGGATTGGCTCCTGAAAAATTCCATTGGAAACTTGTAGCATTCACGGATAGATTTGTAAAGTCAGTACACGTACCCGGACAAATGTGATTGGG
>JBDTTM010000133.1:0-9889 GCA_039930605.1 Bacteroidota bacterium | reverse complement strand
AGGGTCATCGCATTTTTTTTCGATTTTTAATTTGTAACCGATTTTCTCACATATACTAAATGAAACAAGGTTCGATTTCATCATGTGAGTCTGTGAGCTTTTTGCTTCAGGATTACTTAAACGCAATAGTCGGATTTGCTCCATCATCATTTTAGCCAGGATTCCCTGTCCCCTGAATTCCGGCAAGGTAAGACCTATATCAACCACAATACATCCCGGCTCGGGGTCAAAATGAACCTGGTCGAGGTACTTTCTTTTTTGATGTGCTTTCGCCATACTTTCTTTAGGAAAAAAATAATTCAGAATAGTTGCTTTCACAAGACTGCTCCGTTGGCTCCCTTCGCCTTCAATCCAGGCAGCAACTGCCCCTGCTCTTTCGCCGTTTACTTCCGCTATGATATAATCTGAAATACATAGCTCCTGACCTTGCACATCTTCAGCAAGAATTTCAACAAACATTTTCCGGATTTCGCTTTCAGGCAGTTCGAATATAGTACTGTAGCTGAATATCTCCGAGCCGCTTTTCTCAGCTGCAACAATGGTGTCGACCAGGAAAGGAATATCACCCGGTAGTGCTTTACGGAATAGAAGGTTGGAAGTTTTATCCATCAGATTTTTTCACTTACCGTTTTTACAATGTCCCCCACATTTTTGAACTCAAGAAATTCCCTCATCCTGAACTTAATCGCGAAATCCTTTTCAATTGCAGAAATAATTGCTGTATAATTCAATGAATCCCATTCTTCAACATCTTTATTTGTTGTATCCATGGAGATGACAAGGTTCTCGTTTTCGAAAATCTTTTTCATAATTCCAGTAATCCGGTGAAGTATTTCTGATGGTTCCATTTAAGGGGTTTACGCGAATATTTCATTATTTAATGAAGGCACAAATTTCATAATTTTTTTTCCATCACAACCTGTGTATCACTCGGTAACCACTGAAGAATGACAGGATCGGGACACGTTTTTTCACGTATGGTGTAATATCCAAGTTTGCTATAGATATGATAAGCAACCGCATTGTTTTTCATGATATGAATTTGAGAGATTTTTACATCAGGTCTTCGTTCGAGATGCAGCCTTGTTTGCTCTTGCATCAGATTGGCAAGAATGCCTTGTCCACGAAACTCCGGCAAAGTCAACCCGATATCAATCACCAACGTTCCGATATCAGGATCAAAATGAATCTGATCCAGAAATTTTCGTTTTTCCAATGCCTTCTGCATGTTCGTATCCGGAAAAAAATAATTGAGGAGCATTGCTTTCCGCACACTGCTCTCTTGTCCACTTTCTCCTTCAATCCACGCAGCTACTGCGCCGGCAAATTTTCCGTTCACTTCGCCGACCAGGTAATCAGAATAACACAACTCCTGTCCCTGCACATCTTCAGCCAGTATAGCTGCGAAAATTTTCCTGACTTCTGTTTCAGGCATTTCAAAAATATTGCTGTAGCTGAATTTATCTGTCCCGCTTTTTTCCGCCGCAACAATCGTATCAATGAGATTTGGAATATCGTCCGCTTCCCCTTTGCGCATGACCAGGACGTCTTTATCTGCCATCATGTAAAATTACGAGATCATTTTCATTAATGCTTTCCGGTCTACCTTTCCATTGCTGTTCAATGGGAACTTCTCAATCGAAAAATATTTTGCAGGAATCATATAAGAAGGCAGCTTTAATTTGAGATTACTGTTCAGGTCATCAAAGCTACTTTTGAAATTCTCAACAAACATATAAATCTGGGAAATACCGGCATCGTTTACAACAGCGTGCGCCACAACAGCATGAGTTTTCAAATATTCACGCGCATGGTGATCAATCTCGCTGAGTTCAACCCTGAATCCATTGATCTTTACCTGGAAATCAACACGGCCGCTATAGAAATAATCTCCTTCGTCATCACAAAAACATAAATCCCCTGACCTGTAATAACGCGTTCCCTTATAATTAAAAAATGCCTCCTTGTTCTTCGGTTCATTTTTCCAATAACCAGGCGTAATTTGCTCTCCGCACAGGCAGAGTTCTCCTTTTTCATCCGGAGGCAAAGGCTTGAAGGTGTCGTCTGCAATACAGGCCCCCATGTTTTTCATTGGCTTGCCGATACTCAAAATACCATTTAAGGACTTATTCTTTCCACTCCTGTTTACATTATACGTCATGCAGAAGATGGTCGCTTCTGTAGGTCCGTAAACATTTTGTATCAGTGCATTCGGCAGGCACTTCGCCCATTCCATTGTGACATCTTCAAAAAGCGCTTCACCACAGAAGAGCGAATATTTCATTTTCGGTAAATCAATTTCGGGAAAGTACTGGCGCAGGTTGGCGAGAATGGATGGAACAAGCAGCGCAAAGGTGAGTTCATATTGTTCCATCAACTTATATACGTGCATGTACTTGATGGCATCAAAAGGTACAGTATAAACGCACGCACCAATGCACAGCGGAGCCATGTAACTCATGATACTGAGATCAAAAGTCATATCGAACATCTGGATGAACCGGTCTCTGTGATCTACATTGTAGCCCAGTGAGAAGAAGGCCTCAAGAAATGAGTTGAGGTTATTCACTGTGAGCGGCACCCCTTTGGGAACACCTGTGCTGCCTGACGTGAACAATATATAAGCATGCTGCCCTTCTGGCAAAGGAACTCTTGTAAATTCTTTTCCGGGTGAAGTGGAAGCAGTCAGTACCAGTTTGGTGTTCCCATGAGAATATGCCTGGGCTGCTTCGTCACTCTTACTGCTAAGCAGGACTTTAATTTCTGCCTGGTCGATGATGGATTGATTTCTTTCCTGCGGATGCAAAGGGTTGATGGGTACAAATGCATGGCCGAGATATAAAATTGCAAATACGGATGAATAAGTTTCCACATCATCATAGGTGAGGATACCGATATTGCAATGTGTCGTAACTCCAGCTTCACCGATGAGGCCCTGGATCTTTCCGATGGTATTGTTTAATTCTTTGTAGGAAAAATACTTATCGCCAATGCAAAATGCAGGCTCGTCAGCAAACAGGTGCATGCTATCAGCAAGTTGATCAAGTGGCGTCATGTTTAATTTTCCGGAACGGGTATTGACAGGGAATGGCGTTGCAGACAGCAATTTTACAACTTTACCTTTTGCGCAGGCCCAAAAAAATTATTTTTTCTCTACAAGCACTTTTTCTTTTTTCATTCCCTCCGGACTCATAATACTCAATACAAAAAATGCATTATTATTTGTTGCATCTGGGTCTATGTCAATGGTAAGTTCATTTTTATCCTCTGAAAGATGAAGGTCTGCAACTACCTGCCTGCCATTCATGTCCTGCACCACAGCACTGATTCCTTCCATAGAGGTACCTTGTTTTGTTACATGAACCTGGCCGGGCGATGGATTCGGATAAAAGACATATTGCACGGAAGAGTTATCAAAATAGACATGCCTTGGATCAGAATATGTTGTGCTTCCATCATAGTCTGTTTGTCGCAGCCTGTAATAAGAATGACCAAGCAGTGGTTTTTGATCTTCAAAGTGATAAAAACTATACTGAGTAGTATTGCCATTTCCTTTTATTGAAGACAATGAATCAAACTTAATTCCGTCCGCTGAACGTTCAATGTTAAAGTAATCACTATTTGTTTCAGAGGCAGTTATCCAGTCGCAAAGGACACTGCTGCCTGATTTTTTAGCGAGGAAACTCAACAGTTCGACAGGCAAAGGGGCTGGTGGAAATCCAAGCGCAAATTTAGTATTGAAGGAATTGATGGTGTTGGAAGTGATGCTTCCGGTGACGTTGAAGGTACCGGTACCGCCATAATCCACCCAGTTGGAACTGCCATCATCATGCACGACAGCTACATTGTTTTTATTGGTGACTGTATCGTCCACATCATAGTACAACTTCATATTCGCATTGGTAAAGTTGGCAACATTCTGCCTTGTGAAGTTCCAATAACGCGTGTATGAAACCTTGTTGATTGTTGATGGCTTGGTATACCCCAGTGCAGTGGCTGAAGAATTAAACATTTCACCGGTGTATGTTACGGAAGAGGCGCTGCTATGCTTCACATTCAGCACAGCCGGCCTGTATGCTGTGCCTTTTCCGATGGGGTAATTCCTGCTTGTGTTGGATGAGGTTGCAATGGTTTGAATCATCGGTCCGTTTACATAGGAAGAAACTGAACCCATGTTGGCATTGGCAGTGCTCGTACACGTGATAATTTTTGCAGCAGTAGTGATCAACAAACCCGAAGTCATGGTAAGCAGGTTCGAAACATTTTCTGATTTTTCCAATGTGACGCTTGCAGGATTGTCGATAGTGAGGTTGTAAAAAGTAACCGATGAACCGCCGCCTATTGATTGAACTTCTGTGCTGCTCATTACCACTGTGCCCGTACGTGGTGTAAGTGCTCCATCATTGAAAAATCCGTAAACGCCATCATAGGTTTTAGTAAGCGTCATCTTTTTACTGTCATTATTGGCCCCGCCATAAGATCGGTTATCAAATATTTTCCCGCTGTTGATTTTTAAACTCAGAAGCTGGTAGTTTGCTGAAGTGCCGCTTGAAGGGGCAAGTGTAATTGTATTGCCCGAAGGACCGGCTATTTCGAAATTTGGTTGCACTGCATTTGTATAAGGTACAAATGAGAATGTTTTGTTATTTCCAGTCGAAGCATTACCGAATAGAACTGTTCCTCCAAGTGTAGTCACCGTGCCATTGTTACCGCAGATTCCCCAGTCCACAATGGATGTTCCGGCATCATTCGGTGCCTGGATTGTTATGGTGCCTCCACTCATATAAAATGAACTGGCTGACGCATCATTAATGAGGAATGGCTCTACCAGTGTTCCGTTTGTACCATTGTTGAGAAGAACTGTTCCGCCTGTCATTTTGAAACCCAATGGATTTGTTCCTGCTCCTGTTGCATAGGAAATTCCTCCGTAAACTGTGAGTGAACCGGATGTTATTTCAAGATAGGGAACGTTGGCTCCTGTTTGGTCATACCGAATTCCATTGTTCCCTGCTGTACTGCCGATATAAACAGTTCCGCCGGTCACATAGAGCGATCCGTAGAGGTAGGTACGGTTGCTGTTGGAAGAAAACCACATCGTTCCCTGTGGCACTTTGAAAACCATATTCTGGTTGATGGCATAATCGGTCGCACTTGCATTGTTCACAGAATAACTCCCGCTGTTGTTGTGAATATACGTTCCTGTAGTTGCTGTGAGTGTGTTGATGGCCGTTTCAAATGCACTCACCTGCACATCCACAATTCCTGCAGATGATGTTTTGCTGATAGTGACATTGTTGAGAGACCATGTGCCACTTCCGGAAATGGTGGTGGTAGCTGCTGTGTTGAGCGTTACATTCACGATGTCGTTTGCATCGTAATACAAGTCTACAGTTCCGGCATTGGTGATATTACCTCCCACCTGCAAAATATGCGTTCGCGAATTGTTGGTATTGTAAAGCAATGTACCGCCTGCGTTCACAGTGATGTTCCCACCAACAATCAACGTATATGTTCCCGCACCTGAGAATTGAACAATTCCGGAAGTTCCCTGCCCGATATCCAGTTGTGCGCAGGAACTGTTCGTGTTCACTGTAACTGTATATGTATTTCCGATTTTGGCTGTGTCGTTGGTGCCGGGAAACCCCGTGGCAGCAGCGCCTCCGTAGCTGGCTGTTGACCAAGTGGAATTCACATTCCAGTTGGCGCTGTTCCTTGAATAGTAGGTTGCGCCCCGGGCTGTAAGTGCCATGGAAAATACAACAACGAAAAGCATCCATCGCAGCAGGTGCATGAATTCGTTTATTATGTTATTTTCCTGTTTCACTTATTTCTCTCTGTTTTTATGGGGGACTGGCCTTGAAATGAGCCACCACCGTAGATCTTAAAGATCGGACTTACAATAGTTAACCTATCTGCATACTTTTGTGTGGATCACACATGTAAGATTTTGAAGGCTACAAAAACATTTATTTGCCCTTTTCAAAACGCCGGGAGGTTCAATTTGGAGATGTATAAGAAAAAACCTGCAATTGATCATGCAAAAACTGTAAGATAAAATTCGAAACCGCTGATTCAAAAGAAATTCATTCAGAATCGCTACAGATTTAAAAAGTTTGCCGGAGTTACCAGGATCAAATGACAGACAATACTTCAATTGCCCTGTTTACACTTTCGATTCTTTGAATGCTGAGGGAGAGTTTGTTTCCTTCCTGTTTCATCTTGCAACGGGCTCCATTTTCCTTCACAAATTGCATGATGTGACTGAAAATTTCTGAGTTATAAAAATGACTGGCAGGATTGTTCACAAAATAGCCGATGAAACGATTATTCCGGAGAGAAATTTTTTCAAAACCGAGCTTACCCGCAAGCCAACGCAGCTTGATCGTTGACATCAATTCACTTGCCTGCTTTGGCAACGGACCGAAACGATCCTTCAGATTATTTTCAAATATTTTTAATGCCTCCTCATCGGCCAGCGCATCTACTTCTTTATACAACAGCAACCGTTCGCTCACACTGTTCACATAATTTGTCGGGAGCATAATTTCAAGATCTGTTTCAATCGCACAGTCGCGCACAAATGGCTTGGCTTCAATTTCTTCCCTGAATAATTCTGAGAATTCTGTTTCCTTTAATTCATTGATGGCTTCGTCAAGAATTTTGTGATACATCTCATAGCCGATTTCACTGATGAATCCGCTCTGTTCTCCTCCAAGTAAATTTCCGGCACCACGGATATCCAGATCGCGCATCGCAATGTTGAAGCCGCTTCCAAGGTCTGAAAATTCTTCAATGGCTTTCAGTCTCTGACGTGCTTCATTTGTGAGAACAGTCATTGGAGGTGTGAGCAAAAAACAATAAGCATGTTTGTTTGACCTTCCAACGCGGCCACGCATCTGATGCAAATCACTCAATCCGAAATTCTGTGCCTGGTTGATGATGATCGTATTCGCATTTGCAATGTCAAGCCCGCTTTCAATAATTGTGGTGGAAATAAGTACATCACTTTCTCCGCTGATGAATCCAAGCATTACTTCCTCGAGTTTTTCTCCATCCATTTGTCCATGTCCGACTGCTATGCTCACCTGCGGACAAAGTTTCTGGATCATCGCTGCCATGTCATGAATATCACTTACACGATTGTGAATAAAAAATACCTGTCCGCCTCTTTCTACTTCCGTATTGATCGCCTCACGGATCAGCTTGTCATTAAAAACATGAATCTCTGTGGTAATCGGAAAACGGTTGGGAGGTGGTGTGTTGATGATGCTCATGTCACGCGCACCCATCAGTGAGAATTGCAATGTGCGTGGAATGGGTGTAGCAGTGAGCGTGAGGGTATCAACATTTACACGAAGTGCACGGAGTTTCTCCTTGGCAGCAACACCGAATTTTTGTTCTTCATCAACAATCATCAATCCGAGGTCTTTGAATTTTACATCCTTCCCAAGGAGCCGGTGTGTGCCGATGATGATATCGATCTTTCCTTCCTCCATTTTCTTCAGCGTTTCCTTTTGCTTCGCCGGACTTTTGAAACGGTTGATGTAATCAATTGTACATGGAAAATCTTTCAGCCGTTCTTTGAAGGTCTGGTAATGCTGCAAGGCGAGAATGGTCGTTGGGACCAGTATAGCAACCTGCTTGCTGTCATTCACAGATTTGAAAGCTGCCCGCAAAGCAATCTCGGTTTTTCCGAAACCAACATCTCCGCAGATCAGGCGGTCCATCGGAAATGCTTTCTCCATGTCTTTCTTCACATCGCGCGTAGCCTTCACCTGGTCGGGCGTATCTTCATAAATAAAACTTGCTTCCAGTTCCGTTTGCATGTAAGTGTCAGCATTGAATGCAAACCCCTTCTTCGCCCTTCGTTGCGCATACAATTTGATCAGGTCTTTTGCAATATCCTTGACGCGCTTTTTTGTTTTCTGTTTCAGTGTGCTCCAGGTAGAAGACCCGAGCTTATGAAGCGCAGGAGCAGTGCCTTCTTTGCCTGTGTATTTCGCAATGCGATGCAACGAATGGATACTTACATATAGTATGTCGTTGTCTTTGTAAATGAGACGAACTGCTTCCTGTGGCGTTCCACCTGCATCAATAATTTCCAGTCCGCCATAGCGTCCGATACCATGATCGATGTGGGTAACATAATCTCCCGGCTTCAACGCATAAAGCTCTTTGAGGGTGATCGCTTCACTCTTGGAATAATTTTTCTTCAGACGGAAGCGGTGGTAGCGATCAAAAATCTGGTGGTCCGTATAGCATGCAAGATGAAGCTCCCGGTCAACAAATCCTTCATGCAGGGAAAGCGGTATGATGGTGAACTCCACTTTATTTTCCTCCGGATTTTTTTTCTCCAGGTCTTCAAAGATGGAATAGAGCCTTTCACTTTGCTTGGCAGAATCGGCCAGGATAAGGTTCTTAAACTTTGTTGCACTGTTCTGCTGAAAATTCTTCGTCAGCAGCGCAAAGTTCTTATTGAATGAGGGTTGAGGAGAAAAATCAAACTGGTAAGAATGTGTTGCAGGAAAATGAAAGGCAGTTCCGAATTCAACCGTTTTGAATTTATTAAAATGACTCCCTATTTCTTCTGAAGTTTCAAAAACAGTTTCTCTTTTTATTTCAGCATTTGATTTTGATTCCCCTGAATCCGAAAAATTCTTTTCCAGGTTTTGCTGAATGAAATCCAATGCAAACTTTACGTCTTTAAACCACAATGCAGCATCAGGCGAAATGAACTCGAAGAAAGAAGTCCTGCTTTCTTTCAGCAGATGGGTTTGCACATTGGGAATAATCGTAACATGGTTCATGGCCTGCACACTCAGTTGAGTTTCAGGATCGAACGTGCGGATGCTTTCTACCTCATCGCCTCCCAGCTCAACACGGTAAGGAAGTTCATTCGCAAAGGAATAAATATCCACAATACCGCCGCGCACACTATATTCCCCTGCTTGCGCTACAAAATCAGTAAACTCAAAGCCGTGGTGCTGGAGGAACTCATTGATAAAGTCAATCGAAACTTTTTCTTTTACCCTGAGGTCGATGGAATTCTGTTCGAGATTTTTTTTGGTGACTACTTTTTCTGCGATGGCTTCAGCATAGGTAACGATCAACTGCCGTGAAGCACTCTTGTTGATCCGGTTTAATACCTCCGCACGTTGCAGGACATTGGCATTGTCAGGCTCATCAACAAAGAATGTTTTTTTGTACGATGCCGGAAAAAGCAACGATGCATTCTCCCCTAAAATATTGTCAAGGTTATTCTGAAAATAGGCGGCTTCTTCTTTGTCGTTGAGGATATAAACCTGCGTGCCTGGATGCTTGGCTGCTATGGAAGCGGCAAATAACGCATCAGCAGAGCCCGCAAATCCCCGGAGGTGCATGCGTTGAATGGCAGGTTCTGATAAATTTTTTACTACTTGCTGTACCTGGGGCTTGCTGCTGAACAACCCCAACAAATCTTCTCGCGTCACAAATCTTTCTTAATTCTGCAAAGGTCGGAAGAAAAGTTTGATTCACTGCTGTCACTGCTGTCGGGTCTTCACTTTACTGCTGTCGGGTCTTCGAACGAAGGCATTGCACCACAAGACCCGACATTAATATGTTTTCAGTTCTTCGAACCAAGTCACTCGGGACTCGACCCGACAGGAATCGTAATTCACTGCTGTCAGGTCTTCGAACGAAGGCATCGCACCGCAAGACCCGACATTAATATGTTTTCAGTTCTTCTAACCAAGTCACGCGGGACTCGACCCGACAGGAATCGTAATTCACTGCATCACTGCTGTCGGGTCTTCGAACGAAGGCATCGCACCACAAGACCCGACATTAATATGTTTTTCAGTTCTTCTAACCAAGTCACGCGGGACTCGACCCGACAGGAATCGTAATT
>JBDTTM010000132.1:0-9896 GCA_039930605.1 Bacteroidota bacterium | reverse complement strand
ATGACTTTAAAATTTATCCGGGTCATGGACCTGCAACCAGCATTGCACATGAGAAAAAATTTAATCCTTTTGTGGGGGAGAATGCTTAAATGTCAATTTTTTATAGCTATGATAAAAAACAAATGTGGCTAAAGCCGAATGCATCAAGACTGCGTTTAAATTGTACAAGTTCAGAATAATGTGTGACTCCTATTGCTCCGCCTTTAAAGTCGATGTAATAAACATTGAACATTCGGTGGCTTTATCCGCATAATTTTTGACAATAGAAATGGACCTTTCAGAAAATAAAATATGGTCAGGGGTCAGGAAAATTTTTAAAACGATTTTCTTCATACTCGGCGTGTTCTCATTTATCCTTGTGGTATTTTCTTTCACACGTATTCCATATGATGTGCAGATCTGGCTTGGATCTTACCAGTGCACTTATAAGTTTTATCCGGATGAAATTGTTTTTCTCGGTGGCAGTGGAATGCCAAGCGAATCGAATCTGATACGTCTTTATTATGTAAGTGAACTTTCGAAAAAATACCCACAGTCGAAAATACTTATTGTACACCCAATTGATGAAAGCGTAATAAGCGACATGCGGGATGAATTGATTCTCCGTGGGATCGATTCAACTAAAATAGAAATCGAAAAAGAGGGAACGAACACACATGACCAGGCAACGAATGTTTCTCTGCATTTCCCGCGCTTGCTTAGGCGGCATGTATTAATTGTTACCTCTACAGAGAGTATGCTTCGGACTGTCAGCGCATTTCGCAAAGCCGGATTTGAAAGTGTAGGCGGACAATCAGCTTATGAAGTACCGATGTTCATTGACCTGGGCTATAACTTTAAAAAGTCGGGAGGGAAAATTTATTCCCCTGATGTCTCGGGAAATATTGCCCTACGCTACAACTTTTGGAATTACCTGAAACTGGAAATTTCCTGTCTTAGGGAGTTTACTGCAATTGGGTATTATTGGATTAACGGCTGGATCTAGGAAGAAAAGGTAAAAGTCATAAGTTAGAAGTTAAAAGTCAAGAATTTTAAATTCCAAATACAAATACATTTTTAGTTATTGAAAACTTTGCCTCTCCAAACCTTTTCCTGTTCGTCTATAATACAATAAAAATAAATACCGGATGAAAAACGGCTAAGGTCTATTTGTGATACGTTACTGTAACTATCTATAGGATAAACCCTTCCGGCAATGTCTGAAATAATAATTTGTTTTATTTTGTCAGCTGATTTAATTGAAAACATACCACTCGCATCAACTGGAAAAACGCTCAATGGTACTGATCTGAATGGCTCTTCAAATCCAGTTTGTACAGAAGCTGAAACATATAAATCATAAATCATAAAAAAAGTTATCATATCTGAATTCTGATATTTAAAATAATAATGGCCTGTGTCATAAAAAGTCTGACTGAATGATTGATTCCATAAACCTGCATTAAAAATAGTATCAGAATTATGAATGAACAGGAATATATCCCAACAGCTATAAGAGCCGTACGCATATATGCCCACAGAATCACTGGTGGCCATTGTTGCATAAAACGGGCTTGAACTATTCCTATTGAACTGGTTGACAATTACCCCGTCATTATAAACTCTGATCGAAATATCCCACCCACATTTTGCGAATGACAAATAGCCAGTGTTTATTAATAGCGCTAAAACAAGTATAATTTTTTTTTTCATGTCTCAATAGATCACAGAATAAAAACACTTAACGCACGAAGCTGTAAAATATTTTGCCAAAAAAAGAGCACTATTAAAAAGCTTAGTGCATCATATAACTCAATTCATCCTTTATTATGTCTTCTGTTTTTTCTTTTTCGCTGCCGGAAATAAAATATTATTGAGTATTAAACGATAGCCCGGTGAATTCGGATGCAACGAAAGATCGGTCGGCGGATCATAAACCTGGTGTTGATAATCTTCGGGATCGTGGCCACCGTAAAAGGTCCATGTTCCTTTACCAAATTCACCATGAATGTAACGCACCTCATTCGCTGATTTGGTTTCGCCCAATACAAGCACATCCGGTTTCAAAAACTGTTTCTTGAAGGAAGTGGTTTGTCCCATGAAACCTTTAATAACCTTTTCATGATTCTGGCAAAGCATGGTTGGAACAACATCCCACTTGGCGGAGAAATCAAACAGTGTAAAATAATCTTCTGTGCGTGGAACGCGCCTGTCCTGCGTATTGTCTATTTCTGAAAATTCGTAAATCATCGGGTTGGTGATGAGTTTGTAATTCCTGAATGCCAGCTCTTTTGAATAATCCAGTTTTTGATTTTGTTGTGGATCAGCAGGATCTCCGTCAAACATCTCTTCACAAATATCAACTCCTTCTGCAGCTAAGGCAATGTCGTAGCTGTCTGTTGCCGAACACATCGCAAATAGAAAACCTCCACCTGCAGTGAAATCACGAATTTTCAAGGCAACTGCAAGTTTCATTTCACTCACTTTCTTAAATCCCAGCTTGGCGGCCATCGCTTCCTGTTCGCGCTGATTTTCCTGGTACCAGGTAGCATTGTGGAAACCCGCATAGAAGCGTCCATATTGGCCTGTAAAATCTTCATGGTGCAAATGCAGCCAGTCATATTTCGGCAACGCACCGTGCATTACTTCCTCGTCGTATATGGTATCGTACGGAATCTCAGCATAATTCAACGCAAGAATTACGGCATCATCCCAAGGCAACTTTGGCAGTTTTTTCACCGGTGAATACACGGCAACTTTGGGTGCCTTTTCCAGCTTGACAACATCCATGTTTACTTCCGGATTTGAAATCTCAGCATAGATAGCATTGGCCTGCCCTTCAGCAATCACCTGGAATGTAACCCCGCGAATGGTACACTCCTTCTCGAAATTCGGAATGTCCTGGATGATAAAACTGCCACCACGGTAGTTCAAAAGCCACTTTACATCTACATTATTCTGTAATACATAATATGCTACGCCATACGCTTTTAAATGATCCTTCTGGGTTTCATCCATTGGAATCAGGATTTGGGCAGCTCTTCCGGCTAAAAACTGGAGTAAAAAAAGGATGACGAAAGATATTCTTTTCATTCGGCAAAGATAAGGGAAAGTAAAACGGTCTGTGTTAAAAAATATTGTAGGATGTACACCAATTGGTTCCGACAACCCACTGAAACCGACTTTCAGAAAAATTGTGCGAATTGAAAAGTATGCAGTACTTTCGGAAATCAATTTATACTCTTCGCTCTGAGTCTTTCTATATGAAACACCTTTATAAAATTGTTATCCTGCTATTGATTAGCGGGAAAACCTTTTCGGCCAACATCAAAATCATCCAGCCCTACAATGTGATCTATACTTCTGATACCGTTTGGAAGTATGTCGCGACTAATATGGGCCACAATGCAACCATTGTACAGGATACAATGCTTGACAATACTTTTTTCTTTTCCACGACCGATGTTCTGATCACACCTGTTTATGACATCATTTTCAATCCGGTCCGGATCAATAACATCATCGCATTTATGCAGACCGGTAAAAGTGTTTACCTCCAGTCAGAATATGACCTTTCATTCAACGGCAATCAAGCGTATCAGAGTATTGTAAATTCACTCGGTGGCAGTTTTTCCTGGATTGGAACAGTAGCAGGAGTGCTTGCTCCTATGAATGTATTGGGCACACTTGCCACAACACCGATTACGATTCCACCGCTGACTTATTTTTGGTATGGCTGCAATGCCAATGTTTGCAATAATTTCGATTCTTACTTAGAATATGGCGGACAATATTTCGGATTTACTTTTTGCCCGCCGGCTACCGGAGTAGGCAGACTGATGACAACGTCAGACCAGGACTGGATCATACAATTGACCTCACTGGACCTGATGGAAAATATGATCACACTATTACTTTCTCCACCGGGAAATTGTGGTTTCACTTCAGCAACGATCAACCTGGGAAATGATACTACTTTATGTACCGGTGATCACCTGCTGCTAGGGGCTGGAATTTCAGCCACTTCGTACCTTTGGTCAAATGGTGCAACCACGGGTGTAATACTGGTAGACTCCTCAGCAACATACTGGTTGCAGATTACTGCTGCCGGGTGTACTGCTTTCGATACGATTGCCGTCACATTTAATCCATGTTCCATCAATGCGTCCTTTCAAACTGCGGATCCTTCCATATGTCCCGGAACCTGCACCGATTTCACCAATTTCTCAGTGAATGCAACTTCATATCAATGGTTTTTCCCTGGAGCCAATCCTTCTGTAAGCACTGATTTTAATCCGTCTGTAATTTGTTACAATACACCCGGAAGTTACGATGTTACGCTTATTGCAACTGACGGAACACTGATTGATACACTTCTGATTTCAAACTATATCACGGTGTATCCTTTCCCTGCTGCCCAGGGAATCAGCCAAAGCGGAGATACACTTATTGCAATTCAGGGTGCTAACAGTTATCAATGGTACCATGATGGTTTTCTTATTCCGGGGGCTACGGATTATTTTTACATCGCCCAGGCCAGCGGCAATTTTAATGTTGTGTGTACAGATCCCAATGGCTGCGAAGTGGAAGCAGTAATATTTGATGTGGTGGCAAGCCTCACCCCTGTCCTCTCCAAAGGAGAGGGAGTAACTGCCTTTCCGAATCCAGTTACGGACAGGTTGACGATTCAAAATTTGAATTACGTGAATGGCGAAAGAACTGATATTTCCATTTACAATGTGATTGGAGAAAAAATCTTTGAGGCTAATGACTATAGGCAAATGATTGTTCACCAGGGCGAATCTGTCCTTTGGCAGATAGACTGTCAATTTTTTCAATCCGGCATATATTGGATTGAATTAACTACAAACAAAAAAATATTTCATACCAAATTCAACAAACAATAAATCTTCTCAACGATGAAAAAAAATTTACGCTTTGCAATTTTGCTGTTTTCAATTTTAAATCTACAGTTTGTCTTTGCCCAGAAAGAAGCCAACATCTGGTATTTCGGTTCACAGGCGGGAATGGATTTCAACAGCGGAGCACCGGTAGCGCTTACCAACGGACAGCTATTCACCACTGAGGGAAGTGCATCCATCGCTGATGCAAATGGCAATCTCCTGTTTTACACAGAAGGTGTGAATGTGTACAACAGACTTCATACTTTGATGCCAAACGGAACAGGGTTACTGGGCGGAACTTCTGCATCTCAATCAGCAATCATCCTTCCCTACCCGGGAGTGAGTACTCAATATTACATTTTTACGGTTCCCAATACGGCCGCAGGCGGACTGTGTTATTCAATAGTTGACATGACCCTTTCTGGAGGTAATGGAGATATCACTTCAAAGAATGTAGCTTTGGGAGGAGGAAATGTATCAGAGAAACTCACTGCTACTTATCACAGGAATGGATTGGATTTTTGGGTGTCAGTGCATGACAATGGCGGCAATACTTTTTTTGCTTATCACGTTTCTGCAGCAGGCATCACAGGTCCTGTAGTTTCTGCTGTCGGAACCGTTCATGGAGGAGCGAATCCATGGACTGGCTGCATGAAATTTTCCCCGAAAGGTGATAAGATGGCCGTATGTCTTTATGGAACACAGCAGGCAGACCTTCTTGACTTTGACAACATCACGGGCGTATTCAGCAATCCTGCTACTTATAATTTTCCTGCCGGATTCTTTACTTATGGTGTTGAGTTTTCTGAATCAGGCCAGGTACTTTATATATGCAATGTTGATTATACACCTGGCCAGATTTACCAGTTTAATATGCAGGCAGGAAATAATGCAGCAGTGCTTGCAACAGGACAAATTGTATACACCAACCCGACAGATATACTCGGATCTATGCAGGCAGCACCCGACCACAAGGTATATTTTGTGAGATATGGATTTAACTTTGCCGGCGCGATAGAATTTCCGGATGTACTTGGTGCAGGTTGCACTCCGAATGATGTCGCAGTGCCTTTGTCCACTGGCATGGCCGAATTGGGATTGCCGGATTTCTTCTCAGGAATTTTTATCAACCCGATCACATTCACAGGCCAGTGCTTAGGTGATACAACTTTTTTTACCCTTGCAGATACCGCAAACCTTGCTTCAACAGCGTGGAATTTTCGTGATGTTGGATCAGGAATTTACAATACTTCCAATCAGTTCAATCCATATCACATTTTTACAAATCCGGGAAATTACCTCGTGCAGGTAATCACCACCTATCTCAATGCAAGTATTGACACTACAATTATTCCGGTTCATATTTATGCAAACGTAAATCTGAGTCTTGGAAATGACACAACGATTTGCATTGGCTCAAGTATTACGTTGAATGCTTACTCAGCAACTGCTACTGATTACCTGTGGCAGGATGCATCGACTGCTTCAACTTATACTGCGAATGCAACCGGGTTGTATTTCGTTACGGCAAGCAATGCAGGTTGCAATGCAACAGATTCAATCAACCTGAATGTTATATCATGCTCAGCTCCAATCGCCCTGTTTCAAACAGTAGATGGATCAATTTGTCCCGGTACATGTACAGACTTTACAAACATGAGTATCAATGCCACATCTTATCAATGGTTTTTCCCGGGAGCAAATCCTGCAGTAAGTACAGATGTTAATCCTGCCGTGATTTGCTACAATACGCCTGGATCTTATGATGTAACGCTCATTGCAACAGATGGTACTTTGATAGATACTCTCGTCATGTCTAACTTCATTTCAGTTTTTCCATATCCGGCTCCACAGGGAATTGCGCAGAGCGGAGACACCCTTTTTGCGAACCAGGGAGCAATCACATATCAATGGTACCATGACGGATTATTGATTCCGGGTGCAACAGATTATTTTTACGTTGCCCAGGCAAGTGGAAGCTTTAATGTGGTTTGTACAGACATCAACAATTGTGAAGTAGAAGCTGTGATATTTGATGTAGTTGCCGGTTTGCAATCCCCGGGCAGCTATCAAGCATTGGTCATTTATCCGAATCCGGTAAATGATGAACTTACCATTCAAAATAATCAATTCATCAACGGATCCAGTTATATGATTTCGATTTACAATTTGCTTGGTGAAAAAATTTACCAGTCGATTGACGGTAAGCAGCAGACTATACTCCCGGGCGAATCTGACCACAGGAAGATTGACTGTCGGCAATTTTCTCCTGGAATATACTGGCTGGAAATTAACACCGGTGAAATCGTTTTAAGAAATAAATTTATTAAATCAACATCAAAATAATAGCCAATTCAATTTACTGTGATGAAAACAAAACCTCTTATACTGCTGATTGCACTTTCTTTCTTTCATCTACAATTGTGTCTGGCACAAAAAGAAGGGAACATCTGGTATTTCGGAAATCTTGCAGGTTTGGATTTTAACAGCGGCGCACCGGTTGCATTAACGAATGGTGCCCTCAATACTACAGAAGGATGCTCTTCTATTTCTGATGCAAATGGCAATCTGCTCTTCTATACAGATGGATCAAGTATCTGGAACCGAAATCATGTAACCATGCCAAACGGTACGGGTTTGCTGGGCAATACAACTTCTACACAGGCAGGATTGATCGTGAAGCAACCAGGTAATCCAAACCTGTATTATGTATTTTCAATTTTTACTGACTTCGCTTATTCAATTGTTGACATGACTTTGCAAACCGGTGATGGAGATGTTCAGGCAGGCAATAAGAATGTCTTGATTGCTGCTGCCGTCAATTCAGAAAAGCAAACTGCAACACGCGCTAGCAATGGAACTGACATCTGGATTACCATGCATGAATACAATACTAATGGTTTCAGATCTTATCTGCTCACACCTGCAGGCCTGACTATGGTGCCTGTTGTTTCAAATGTAGGAGTGATTCACAATACCGGCCAATATGGACAAATGAAGTTTAATCCACAGGGGACAAAAATTGCTTCCGGAATTGTAAGTAACGCAGGAAACAACGTACAGGTTTTGGATTTCGATAATGCAACCGGAATCGTGAGCAATGAAATTGCCATTGCCAATGGATTTTCCCAATGCTATGGTATTGAGTTTTCACCGAATGGGTCGGTGTTGTATGCTACCACAAATTCCGGAACATATTTTGTTTACCAGTATGACCTGAATGCAGGCTCAGCGGCCGCCGTTATCGCATCACAAACCAATATCGGAAGTTCGGTCAGTTATGATGCAACTGGTATGCAATTGGCTCCTGACAATAAAATATACGTCGCTCCAACCGGCAGCGGATATCTCGATGTAATCAACGACCCTGACGTGATCGGAGTCGGCTGCAACTATGTTCATGATGGAATGTATCTCAATGGAAAAACATCCTTGCTGGGATTACCACAATTTGTATCCAATTTATTCAGCGCACCACCCCATGCACTTTTCAGCGCGCCGAATCATATCTGTCCGGGCACCTGTACAAACTTTAACAACCTCTCCCAGGGCGGAACTTCATACCTGTGGAGCTTTGCAGGCGCAAACCCGGGAACCAGTACGGATGTAAACCCGACGAACATCTGTTACAATACTCCTGGCTCCTATGCAGTCTCTCTCATAGCAACAAATATGAATGGAAGCGACACGATCACTTTGAATAATTATATCACCGTTTATCCATATCCTTCTCCACAAGGCATTACGCAGAGCGGAGACACATTGACGGCAAACCAGGGTGCGATTTCCTATCAATGGTACCAGGGCGGTATTTTGATCCCGGGAGCAACAAACTATTTTTATATAGCCCAGGGAAGTGGTGATTTCAATGTTGTATGCACGGACAACAACGGATGCGAAGTAGAAGCAGCAATCTTCGATGTGATTGCGGGAATCCAGTCACCGGCGAATGGTCAATCATCATTGGTTATTTATCCGAACCCGGTTGGCGACAAACTCATGATCCAGGGGCTCCTCCGGACCGATGTTATTTCAGTTTACAATTTGCTCGGAGAGGAGATCATTAAGGATGTTGATTACCAACTATCGACTGTTCGCCCAGGCGAATCTGTCCTTTGGCAGATCGACTGTCGACTATTCCCTCCAGGTATTTATTCTATTGAAGTGATCTCAACCAACAAAGTCCTTCGCAGCAATTTTATGAAAAAGTAAATTTTTCAACATGAAAAAAACATTTTTACTTCTGACCCTGGGTTTTCAGTTATTCATTTCTCAATCCTCATTCGCCCAAAAGGAAGCTAACAAATGGCTCTTTGGAAATTTCGGCGGACTTGATTTTAACAGTGGCGCGCCATTGCCATTTCCCGGCGGGCAAACTGCAACAAGCGAAGGAAGCGCGAGCGTAGCGGATGCCAATGGCAACTTGTTGTTTTATACGGATGGAGTTTCCGTATGGAACCGCAATCATATTCAGATGCCGAATGGTTTTGGACTGCTGGGCGGATTCTCATCTTCACAATCGGCCATGATTGTATTACTTCCGGGCAGCACAAATCAATATTATATTTTCACAGTGGGGCAAACATTTGGCGATTTTAATTTTTCCATTGTAGACATGACTTTGCAAGCTGGTAACGGAGATGTAACGGTAAAGAATTCACTTATTTCAACATCTGTTTGCGAAAAATTATGCTGCGTAAAAAAACCAAATGGCCTGGATTTCTGGGTCCTGGTGCATGATGCAATCACCAATGAGTTTAATGCATATACTTTTACCGCTGCAGGAATGAACCCGGTACCTGTTGTAAGTTTTGCCGGTTCGAATAATACCGGTGATATCGGCTATATGAAAGTTTCTCCTGATGGAAGTAAACTCGGTACTGCACTCTGGAATAGCGGGAATCTCTTCGAGCTTTTTGATTTTAATAAGTCAACAGGCATAGTGAGCAATGCACTTACACTTCCTTTTCATACTGCCGGCAGTGGTGCATATGGACTGGAGTTTTCGCCCAA
>JBDTTM010000131.1:0-9905 GCA_039930605.1 Bacteroidota bacterium | reverse complement strand
AAACAAATTGAAGCAAGCGAAAAGCGTTTCAGCAATATCCTGTCGCAATCGCTTATGGCAATTGGTATTTTAAAAGGACCGGAAATGGTAATCACTTCCGGCAATGAACCCTTTATAAAAATTTTGGGAAAAGGCAATGATATATTTGACAAACCGTTGTTAGAAGTGTTGCCGGAAATGAAAGACCAGCTATTTCCGGAAATGCTTAACAAAGTTTATAAAACAGGAATACCGCTCGCACTGCCTGAAACAAAAGCCATTATCAACCGCAACGGAAAAGAGAAAGAATGTTATTTCAATTTAGTGTATCAACCTTACCGCGATGTTGACGATACCATTATAGGTATCACGGTGTTTGCAACAGAGATTACCGAACAGGTGTTTGCAAAAAAATTAGTTGAAGAAAGCGAAGTTAAATTCAGAATCCTTTCCGAAACTATTCCTAATATGATATGGGCAGCGACACCTGATGGGCAGAAATATTTCTTCAACAAATATTTTCTTGATTACACAGGTTTGTCTTTTGAAGAATTGAAAGGGGTAGGAATGCACAGAATCATTTTTCCTGATGACCTTGAAAGAGATTTACAATTATGGCATCACTCCCTTAAAACGGGAAAAGATTTTGTTATGGAAAAGCGCCTTCGCCATCATGATGGAACTTACAGATGGCATTTAAGTAAGGGCATTGCACAAAAAGACCCGCACGGTAATATTACCGGATGGATAGGAAGCAACACTGAAATTGAAAATCAGAAAAAATTTACACAGGAATTAGAAACCAAAGTAAAAGAGCGTACTGCAGAACTCCAAACATCAAACGAAGAATTGAAGCAAACGAACGAACAGTTAGACCAGTTTGCCCATGTAGCAAGTCACGATTTGCAGGAACCATTGAGAAAAATCTTAACCTTTTCCTTGCGTTTGCAGGATAAACATAAAGAAGAATTGAGTACAGAAGTAAAATCGTATCTAAACAAAATCGAAGGTGCTTCTTCGCGAATGTCAACTCTTATCCGCGACCTGCTTAACTACTCCCGCCTGCTGCAACATGAAAAACTATTTACCAGTGTCAATTTAAATGAAGTACTAAAAAATATTATAAACGATTTTGAACTGGACATCGCAGAGAAGAAAGCAGTAATAAAAGTGGATACGCTTCCAACAATAGAAGCAATCCCTTTGCAGATGAACCAGCTTTTTTATAATATTATAAACAACGCACTCAAATTCTCCAAAGGAAATGCGACTCCTCTCATTACCATTACGTCACGCACACTCCCGGAGAAGGAAATAGGAAAATATCCCGGTTTGAACGCGTCCACAACCTATTTTGAAATAGTGTTTAAAGACAATGGTATCGGCTTTGAACAGCAATACGACAAACAAATATTCACGATTTTCCAGCGGCTTCACGATAATGAAAAGTATATCGGCACAGGAATCGGCCTGGCTCTCTGCAAAAAAGTTATAGAAAATCATCACGGAATTATATTTGTTAACTCTAAGAAAAACAAAGGGGCTGCATTTCACATCATACTGCCGTTAAATAAGCATCTTGATAAATGAATTTATACTTAAAGTATGATACAGCTATTGCATTACAGGTTATTGTGCAGGGGGAGTTGAATAAACTAAAATTGGCATACCGGATAATAAATCAGAATGAAATAGAACTTAAAAAAACGATTTCTCATGATAAGTATTGGAAACTGGAAACAGTATTAAAAAAATATGGAATAGAAATAATAGATAATCCCAAAAATATTTTAGTTGAAAAAATCAAAGACAAAATTATTGAAATGGTTTTTTCGGAAAAATTTCCTACTATAAAAACCTCTGTTTACCTGGCTGATAAACTGAATTATGATTATAACTATATCTCTAATCTTTTTTCAGAAAGCACATTAATTTCAATACAGCATTTTATTATTCTCCAAAAAACTGAACGTGCAAAACAGTTAATGATTGAAAATAAATTAGGATTGACTGAGATTTCCTGGATGCTAAAATACAGCAGCGTCGCTCACCTGTCCGCCCAATTTAAAAAGACAACAGGTTTAACACCTTCAGCTTTTCAACGGATCCTGAAAAAAAGAAAAATAGTTGATGTAGTTTCCAGCCACCCGCCGGAAAATGCTGGTATAAAAATAAGCCGTAATACGTTGCACATACTTCTTGCTGATGACGATGCTGATGACCGTTTGTTTTTTAAAGAGGCAATTGAAGAAGTAAAAATAAAGACAATACTTACCACGGTTAAGAATGGCGTTCAATTAATGGACTATCTTAACAAACCCAAGGCGATCTTGCCTGATGTTATTTTCCTTGACCTCAACATGCCACGCAAAGGAGGAATTGAGTGTTTAACCGAAATCAGGAACAGCAGTAAACTCAAAGACATTTCCATTGCCATTTATTCGACATCTTCATCCGAAAAAGATATAGAAGAAGCTTTTATTACGGGAGCCAATATCTACATTAACAAACCTGCTGACATGAATAAACTGAAAAAGATTTTGATAGAAGTAATCAGCATCAATTGGCAATATCATAACTCTGGTTTAAACAGGGAGAGTTTTTTGCTCAATAAATAATTCATCATAAAAATTTAACCAGACAAATTTTAGCAGTTGATTTGACAGGAAATTTAATTGATATAAAAATGGAATGGGAGTGAGAATAATTTCTCCAATAGGATGACTAAGAAGGAACGATTCGAAAAGGTGATTGAGTATTTCACCAATGAACGGCCAATAGCGGAAACAGAATTGGAATATTCCAGTCCGTATGAATTATTGGTAGCTGTCATTCTTTCAGCTCAGTGCACGGACAAACGGGTGAACATGACCATGCCACGATTTTTGGAATCGTTTCCTACTGCTGAAATCCTGGCAACCGCTAATCCTGAAGACATATTTCCACTCATTAGAAGTATCAGCTATCCGAATAACAAAGCAAAGCACTTAGCCGGCATGGCGCGTATGCTGGTAAATGATTTTAAGAGTGTCGTCCCCGCTGATATTGATGAACTCCAGAAACTACCTGGAGTAGGGCGGAAGACAGCGAATGTAATTGCCTCTGTCGCGTACAACCTACCCACACTTGCTGTTGATACGCACGTGTTCCGGGTGAGCGCAAGAATCGGACTGACTACAGGAGCAAAAACGCCTTTGGAAACAGAAAGACAACTCGTTAAATATATCCCCGTGGAAAAAATTGCCATTGCGCATCACTGGTTAATTCTGCACGGACGCTATGTTTGTGTTGCGCGAAATCCAAAATGCAGTGCATGTGGGATCACATTTTACTGCAGGTATTTTCAAAAGCATGGCTTGTGAATTCCCTAGAATTAAAATTGTGACTTGTTAATATTTAACATAATAATATTTATTCAAGTTGCTATAATTTTCTGGCTTGAGGGGCAGGGGAGAATAAAAAAACCACCTCTGATATTGAGATGGTTTTTCAAAACTAATATTAAATACAAAATTTTATTTAACTGTTTCCTTTATAATTGGCTTTGGTTTTTGTGCAACTGTGACAGGAACAGATTTTCTTTTCTTCTTATAAACTTCTTTTGGTGAACCAGCAATATTGTTAATAGGCGGAGTTACAACTGCAACGGTATGGTGAACAATTGGAACTGCCTTGGTTTGCCTGACTGCTGCAATTGGAGCTTGCGCGAGGCAGTTCAGGGAACATGTGATCGCAAAAAGGAAAGTGACAAATCTTAAAAACATTTGCAGTATTAAATAAAGGATGCAAAGGTGCAATGATGCTGTGAAGAATCAATGAACTGGAACAGTCGGGTTTTTGCGTCGAATCAGGCAGTAAATGGAAATATTACAGAGAAGCCAGACCCTGAATTCAAAGTTGAATCGACATTTATTTTCAGGTCATGAAAATCGGCAATCGTGCGCACAATCGGCAGTCCAAGGCCAAAGCTTGACCCGTCTTCAGGTCTGAATCGTTTGAACCGGTCAAATACAAATTCAATATTTTCTTTGGCAATACCGACACCCGTATCTTTGATGGTAAGGATAAAATTTTTGTCTTCATCCTGGTGACCTATAATTAAAATCTCTCCGTTCTCTTTGTTGTACTTCACTGCATTTGAGACCAGGTTAAAAAACATGGTCTGCAGGAGTGACCGGTTACAATTCCTCACTTCGAAGTCGGAATTCCATTGCTGATGAACTTTGATATTCTTGCTGGCAATGCGCTCCTCTATTTCATCCAGTACATCTGTGACGAGTGATTTCAGCAATACATTTTCTTCCTTTAGAAACTGCCTGTTTTCAATTTTAGAAATGTAAAGCAGCGCCTTCACGATTCTGCTTAGGCGCGTAAGTGTTTTTTGGGAGTCAACCATTTTTATGGCTATTTCACTTGACACTTTCGGATCAGCGAGAATATTTTCACAACGGGTCTGCAGGATTGAAATAGGAGTGAGGAGTTCATGTGAAACATTCGTGATGAACTCCCGCTCAATTTCAAAAGCATCCTGAACTTTCTTCATCATCTCATTGATGCTTGTATCGAGGTAAGAAAATTCATACGTATTGGTTTTCACTTTCTCCGGCTTGAAAGTGCTTGGATGTTGTACAGCCTGGAGCTTTTGATTCACGATTTTGTAAAATGGAATGAGCAGCACCCTTCCATAGAAAATATCAATGAAAAAGAAAAGCAGCACCACACATACCAGGAACCAAATTGTGTACTTGTGAAAAGTATCTGTCAAGGATTCAATGTCATGCACGCCTTCTCCTACTTCCAATTCATATAGCTGGTTATCATAAATAAAGGATTTACTCAGCACGCGGTGCTTCACAATTTCATTGTCAATGTTCCGTTCCGCATCTAAAATAATTTCTTTGCCGAAATATTGCGGCATACTACTTAGTGGTTTAATGGACACATATTCTTCCTTGAAAATAGTGTAGTCAGAAAAACTACAATCCTGGTCCATGATAATTTCACGGATTCCTCCACGCTCCACTTCAAGCATCATCCGTGCAACACGGGCTCTGAGGCGCTGGTCAATGTGGGTGTAGACAACTTTTTTGAGAATGACAGGAAGAAACAGTCCAATTGCAGCAATGATCAGTGCCTTGGAAAGTGCATTGTAGAGAGCGAGTTTGAACTGTAGTTTCAAGAAATATATTTGCTAAACTGGAAGGCGGAACAACTGTTCAATGTTACTTCCCTTCATTCATATTGAGCCGGTAGCCGATTCCCCGCACGGTTTCAATGAAATCCGAATTACCGAATGTGCCCATTTTTTTCCGGATATTTTTCATGTGTACATCAATGTAATTGGATTCATAATCTTCTTCCATTACATCTCCCCAAATATGTTCGGTAAGCTGGATGCGGGTAAGCACGCGGTTCTTGTGCAATGCCATGTAGTGCAATATGTCAAACTCTTTTTTGGTGAGGTTGATCACATTTTTTTCATGCAGTACTGTTCTGTTTTGAATATCCATTATGAAATCATGAATCTGGATTGTATTGTTTTTGAGTCCATGTTTCCGCCTTAGGATGGCCTGCATCCTGGCATGGAGCTCAAGCAATGAAAATGGTTTTGCAAGGTAGTCGTCAGCGCCAAGGTCCAGGCCGGTCACCTTATCATCGACGGTTCCACGCGCAGTAATAATAATAAATGCTGATTCCTTGCCTGCCTCTTTGGCTTCCTTGAGTAACTGGAAACCGTTGTAATCAGGTAATCCGATATCGAGGAGTACGAAGTCATACGTATTTACAAATACTTTTTCTGAAGCACTTTTACCTGTGAAAGCAACATCACAATGGTAACCCTGTTGCATGAGAAAAATTTCTACTTCATGGCTCAACTGGCGTTCATCTTCTACAATCAATACATTCATATCACTTTAGATTTGGTTAATGGAATTCATAATAATGCTGCAACAACTTTCAATTTCTGCTTCAGTAATAATTAAAGGTGGAGCTATTCTCATGCAATCAGGTGCAAATAAAAACCAATCAACCAAAACTCCATCACTGATGCAACGCTGAATTATTTTTCTGTTTATTTCTTCTGAAGAAAACTGTAGTGACAAAAATAGACCTTTTCCGCGGATTTCTCTTATGAGCGGATGCTGAAGTTTTTGACGAAAGAGCTTTTCCTTCTGCATTGTTTCAGCAATAATTGATGTCTCTGCAAGCTCCGATAAAGCAGCAAGAGATGCGGCGCAACTTACAGGGTGACCACCAAAGGTGGTGATGTGTCCAAGGACAGGATTTACAGCGAGTGTCGACATGATTTCACCAGATGAAATAAAAGCGCCCAGCGGCATTCCTCCACCGAAGGCTTTTGCCAATAGCAGTATATCCGGAATAACATTTTCGTGCTCAAAGCAGAATAGCTTGCCCGTTCGTCCCATGGCAGTTTGAATCTCATCAAAAACCAGTAACGCACCTGTTTCGGAACATTTTTCCCGCAATCGACTCAAAAAATTTTTGCCCGGTAAAATAATACCCGCTTCTGCCTGGATGGGTTCGACAAAAACAGCAGCCGTTTCATTTGTAATCATTTCCAGGTCTGCAATGGAATTAAAATCCAGGATTTGTACGCCCGGCATCAAAGGACGGAATGCATTTTTCAGTTCTTCATTGCCACCAATGCTCAGTGCTCCTGTAGAACTTCCATGGTACGCATTCCGGAATGAAACGATCCTAGCTCTTCCGGTATATCTTTTCGCAAGTTTGATTGCTCCTTCTACAGCTTCTGAACCTGAATTTACAAAATAGGTAGTTGAAAGTGTGGATGGCAGAAGCCCTGCAAGTTTCTTTGCAAGCGAGACCTGTGGAGATTCAATATACTCGCCGTAAACCATCAGGTGCAGGTAATCATCTGCCTGCTTTTTTATTGCTTCGATAATTTTTTTATTTCCATGCCCCAGGTTGCTTACGGCAATACCGGAAATCAAATCGCTGTATTTTTTTCCATCTTTATCAAACAGTGTAATCCCTGCAGCTTTTACAAATTCAATTGCAACGGGAGCAGGGCTCGTTTGAGCCAAATGCCGGAAAAAGTAATCTCTTATAGACATGAAGAATTGTGCTGAACAATCACCATGCGAAGAAAAGAAAAAATAATCCTAGTAGATTATTGAAAGATTGCCCAGAATTTCTGCCTCGCTTGCTTCTGTATTGATCTCTTTCATATAGAACAGTTTCTTGATGATCAGGCCTGTAATCGTAACCCTGGTGTCATGATTGGCCATTTCCTTTACAAGAATATCAATCGTGAATACAGGTTTCCTGAAACTGAAACCGCTCACAGCCCTTATGGACCCTTCAATGGCGTCAAACTTTACGATTTTCATTCCCAGCCTTGAAAGTCCGCCTTTTGTTCTGCGAAAAACTTTCTCGTACGGATAATTGAATATTGAACTTTTCATTTTACAGTCTCTTTAGGTATTCGAATTAATAAGATCAACAGGGAAAAAAGTAAAATGTTCAACACGTGTATAAGCAAATTAAAGATTATTTTTGATATCACGCAACATTCTTTTCAGGAAAGCGAATTTGTTTTATATTTACTTCCTTATGTTAGCATCATTGAATTCAGCCGTACGGATTTTATGCCTTTGTTTCCTGATCGTTTTCATGAATAGCTGCGATGAAAAGAAAGTAGATCCGGAGAAGACAAATTACATAGAAGCAAAGGTGAACGGAGCGCTCTGGAGCCCGTCATCGGTTACCTGCATCCTTCTTATTGACACGAACAACAATTTCCGCATTGTTGATTTTACTGCTTCCAGTGCAGGAAAACTGATCACTATAGAAGCTGATGACCACGCCACAGGAAGCGCAATTAATACCGGAACAAGGACATTTACAGCGAGCAGTGCATTCTTCAGTTATAACAATTCCAGCATTCCTTATCAAACTATTGATGGGAGCATTGACATTACAGCCGTTGAAGCTTCTTCTCAACTGATAACAGGAACCTTTGGATTCACTGTTCAGGATAACAGTGGAAACCTCGTACAAATCACCGGTGGCCGGTTTGAAAAGGTCAACTACTCAGTTAAAACACAGTAAGAATTTCTGCCTTTGTGTAGAAAAAGGGATTTAATCCCTTCCTGGAATGCACGGTTGCCATTCCGGCAATGTTACTTTTCTATTTTCTACAGAATCCCTTTCATTCGCGCTTCTTTTTTTATGCATTTGGAAAATGCAGCAATAGATCGCTCCAAAATCACTTTTGTAAGGTTTTGAACTTTTAGTCACAAACCATTTTCTGTGTGGCGTACTATAACCATTATATAAATTCAATCAATCTTATAAAATGAAAACATTTACAAAAATCATCTGCTTAATCGCCTTCGTGGCATTATCAGCAGGAGCAAGAGCTGGCGCGGGAACCAACTCTGTTCTATCATTAACCAATCCTGTTATCTCAGGACCCCTAAATTCAGTATGTCCAGGACAGGTTCGTCAGTACACTTGTTCTCTTGTAGCGGGTGCTACAACCTATACATGGGTTGCACCTCCTAACTGTTCCGTTTCAAGCGGACAGGGAACTGCAGCAGTGGATGTAACATTCGGACCCGGATTCTTCCAGGGTTACCTGCGTGTTACTGCCAGTAATGCAACAGAACATTCAGGTCAGACTGTTGTCACGGTTTATTCTGCAGCTACTACACCGCTGCCGATTCAAGGACCTGTAACGGGAGCTTGTGGTGGAAACACGTATACATATACTGTTCCTCCTGTAACCAGCGCAACTTCATATACATGGAATGCACCAGCAGGAGCTCTTATTTCAACTCCGGCATCAAGCGGCAACCCGCTCACTACTTCAGTTACCAGTGTTGATATTACATTTCCTGTAGGTTTCAACCTGGGTGATGTTGCAGTACAGGCAAACAGTGGTTGCAATTCAAGTATTAAACGTGTCTCTCACGTACGTTCAATTCTACAGGCGCCGAATCCGATTCATGGTCTGCAATACGGTCTATGTGATATTCCAAATATTCCTTATTCAGTTACGGAAGTAGCAGGTGCATCGGGCTATACATGGACAATTACGCCAAGTACAGGTACTACCATTCATAACAATGGCACCAATAGCATCAGTGTTGACTTTGACGGAACTTTCCGTGCTGCTCAAATGTGTGTTACTGCTGACAATATTTGTGGTCATGGTCACGAACGTTGCATGTTAATCTATGCGCGTCCTGAAAAACCGAATGTACCGGACGGACCAATAGGTGCCTGCAATAACAACTCTTCTGTGAGTATCGCATATTATGCAGTAGACCCGGTTTTCAATGCTAACTATTACAGCTGGACTGTTCCAACAGGTGCAGTAATTGTTGTCGGAAATGGAACCACTAATATTACTGTTGATTACCTCGGTGCATCATCAGGGAATGTTACCTGTCGTGCAGAGAACAGTTGCGGAAAAAGCAGCGTGATCGCGAAAGCGGTAACTGTAAATGCCTGTCGTCTTTCTAACGGAGAAGAGAGTGTAATGCAGTTGACGGCATATCCGAATCCTGCAAAGGACAATCTGACTGTGTCATTTTCTTCAGCAACAAATGAAATGTATGCTATCAATATGTATGATATGACAGGTCGTCTTGTAATCAATCAAAACAATATGTCTTCTACAGGCTTGAACAAGCAAGAAATAAATCTTCAAAATATTTCGGGCGGTCTTTATAACCTCGTGGTCACACGCGGCGAAACGACTGAACGATTAAGAGTGGTTGTTGAGTAAATTGGTTTTTGGTTAGACGAGGGAGCCCTGCCATGCAAATGGTGGGGTTTTCTTTTTTTAAAATTTTTATATATACTTTCGAAGTAAATATAAAATTCTAATTTATGAAATCCATCGTCTCCATTCTTAAAACGCTTCCAGAAAAAGT
>JBDTTM010000130.1:0-9941 GCA_039930605.1 Bacteroidota bacterium | reverse complement strand
TGCTTTCTATATAATAGGCAGCTTCGGCAAGACAGTTTGTATACAATTGCTGGATGTACATGGTGGTAGATTAATGGTCTGTAAAGATACCAAGAAACGCTGGCTAAAGAATGTGTGTTTAGTCGTTTTTAGCCAGTATTTCTTACGTTTCTCATTAGTTTTCAGCTAAAGACTGGTCTGTCAACAATCAATACACGGCAATGTTTACCATTGGGTTCAGAGAACGGTTATAATCTTTACAATTACTCTGATTCCTGCAAAAGTCCTTCTGCTTCTTTTTTATGAATACTATTGGAAACCGCAATTTGCTTTAACAGTTTCCTGGATTTAGCATTCTGCTGTGTTTTGGCATAACAAATTGCCAAAAACCATTTTGAATCATCATAATAGTCAGATGTAGTATCATTTAATAGCCTTTCAAAATCAATTGTAGCTGCGACATAATTTTTTGCATCTAAGTTTGCCTTTCCCCGGGAAAATAAAGTACTCGGTTTGTCTGCAACAATCATGTCTGCATTTTTCTGAAATGCAATGTCATCATTCGCCACTTTTTCTTTCCGTGAAGACACTGCTGATTCCATCACAGAAGGTGCTGCTGATCCGGCGTGAGACTCTTCATCTTTAATTTCGCGAGATTGTTTTCCCAGCCCCTCATTTGTTGTTATTACTTCAGCTTGAATATTCTGATCCCTGGATTGTGAATTGTCATTTTGTTGCTTTATATCGTCAATTTTATTTTTTTCAATATCATTTCTTGTAGTCTGTTCATTTGTTGATGATGAAACGGTGTGTGATAAAGGCATTGCTTTTTTTTCCGGGAGTGAAAATTGTGGTTTGGCAGAAATGGGTTCTTCAGCCTTTTGGTCAGAGCTTACTTGTGGAGCCAATTGTGTTTGCGGAACTAATTGAGAAGAAATGGAATCTGTATTTTTTGATGCAGTATTTTCAGCAAGAATTTTTTCTTTCTCTCCGTTTTTCAGGAACCAATAGCCTCCGCCAAAGAGAATGAAAAGTGCAATCACGGCAGCAATCCTGTAATAGGGTCTCATTGTGATGATAGTGCCTTTCTTCCCGTTAAAAGATTCAATTCGGGCGTCAATTTTTTTATTCAGCTCAGAAATGACGGCACTAGAATCAGGAGATTGCATCAGATTCAATCCTTCCAGCGTATCACTGCACAATTCACATTCGAGCAAATGTTTTTCAACCTTATGCGCTTCTTTTGCTGACAATTTGCCTTGTGAATATTCCAGCAACTTATTGTCCGGGATATGATCTCCCTGGTCAAACATATTTTCAAAATTATCTCCCATGATTTTTCTCCATAAAGATTTTCAAATTCCGTTTCCCGTTCTGGATATGGCTTTTCACGTTGAGCATTGAATAGCCCGTAAGGTCGACAATTTCCAGGTAGCTTTTCTCATTGAGAAAGAAGAGCTCAACGCATTTCTTCTGGTCATTATTTAATTGCTGAATGCCTTTTTCGAGCAAGGTGAGGGTCGCCTCTTTTTCTTGAGCGTCCTCGGGATGCAGGAGCGAATTCATTTCCACAACCTCCAGGCTTGTCTCGCCACTTACTATGGGCTCAGTATATTTGTTTTTCCTGGCCCTTAATTTCATCAGGCAATGGTTTTTGGCAACAGAATGCAACCATGACTTGAAATTTTGGATCTCGTAGCGGCTTAAGTCCTTGAGTAATTTTTCAAATATCTCCATGAGACAATCTTTCGCTTCGTCATGATCTTTGAGATATTTCAGGCAGATCCAAAGCACCAGATTTGTATAACGCTTGAACAAAATACCGACAATGAATTTGTCATTCTCCTTTTTCAGAAGATCGAGTAATTCAGAATCAGGAAGGGATGAAATATTTGCGTTGTGTTCCAATCTCAAAAACTGTATTTGCAAAAAAACAAAAACCCGGCCATATATTTACATGGATGATGAACTCATTA
The DNA here is from genome assembly GCA_039930605.1 of Bacteroidota bacterium. GTDB lineage: Bacteria > Bacteroidota > Bacteroidia > AKYH767-A > 2013-40CM-41-45 > JAPLDB01. Next base: position 7,986 of record JBDTTM010000130.1, on the reverse strand, counting down.
AACGAATGAGGGTCGAACCAATTTCATCGCGCAGTTTGGCAGAGACATTTACCGCATCAGCAAAGTTTTTCCATTTGCTTACTGTATTCCCTATTTCTGCTATCACTGCTGCTGACTTTTTATTTTTTATAGACTTTCCAATGGCAAGCAAATCTTCTCTGGTAATATTTGTCCGCTTGCCATTGATGCTGAGTGCATGCTGACTCACCCACATGTGATTGGGCTGATAGGCATGACATACATCGTATGCAGGTGCCAGTTCCCATAGGCCACCTTTTTTTAACCTGAAAGCAAAATTTTTCGTGTGGTCATCGCAATTGCGGGCAATTACATTGAATACCATTCTCCTGAATAACTGCTCTGCTGCGGGGTAGGGCATTTTCAGTTCACGCATTGTCTGAAAAAGCTGTTCGTAACTGAAACTGTTTACCGAATTGAAATCAAAATGCTTCATGGCGCAGAAGGTCTGGATATGATGTTTAACGGAATTTCCTTCTCTGTCAAAACGCTTAGTCATGAAGTGTGCCCTTCCATTTTCTTCCAATAATCTTGAAGGCATCATATTTATTCCGCAGGCCGTTGCCATATTATAGTAGGCCATCTCAACTTTTCCATAACCCTTGGTTTTACCCAGCTGTACATCACTCACTCCATCCAGCTTTATCAACCAGTGGTCGAAACCCTTTGGCACATTGGTCTGACCGGATTTTAGTTCTCCTGTTTTATCATTGTATGCAATTACTGCTTTTGGCCTGGCTCCGCCTGCCGATGTACCGATCCGCAGGATTTCCATCATGGACTTTTTTTCATCAGCATGCAGGTTGGAGTTGAACGCTTCTTTGTCTGCAAGAATTTTCCTTGCCATTTCCACCAGGTTTTCAATCTCTATAGAAAATGTTTTCTTCGTTTCTTTCAAAGTAGCAGGTTCAAACTCAAGTGCACCCATTCCCCTGGTCCCGATAAAGCACAGTGTTTCCACGGGGTTCATGCTGTCCATGGTCATTCCCTGTTGTGTGAGCCAAAGGTTGATCAATTCATTACCGTACCGGTCGGGCAACACATCAGCCAATAGTCCCGGGAGTCCCTTGAATGTATCCGCGGCAGGATCTGTTTTCTTTCGCAATGCAGGAAAGTTGAAACTGATTTTGCCTGAACTGAGCGGCATTTGGAACGGCGCCAACTCCCAGCCGAGGCTTTTGAAACCGGGAGCGTATTCGAAAGTTGCAAGTCCTGTCGCATCATCCCAGGCAACTGCACCAACTAATTCACCCCAAATTTTTACAAATGCAGTATTCATATTTACCAGGAAGGTTCTGCTGAGTTGTTTGATTTTTTATTCCTGGCTCTTTTTCTTTCCTGTTGTTCCATTTTTGCCAAAGCAATCGGACTGATACTTTTTTGAACGACAAACGCATCCATTACCTGCAGCTGATCCAATACCCTGAGGACTTGTATCAATGTTGCCAACGTTACTATTTCACCTCTTTCAAGCAAGCTCAATGTTGAACGGCTGATGCCTGCTGCATGTGAAAGGGTATCCTGTGTTTTATTTTGCTCAAGCCTGTGTTGCCTTACAAACACACCAATATGCGTAGCAAGTGCCAGATCACTCATTGATGTCCAATTTTTGTTTGATAATTCATTCATTATATCCTATTTTTGAATTAATGAGTAATAAATCATGCGAAGATAAGAATATATAAATTAGGGAACTTGAAATTGTATGCATTATCATACATTATACAAAATAGGGTTAATTATGAATGATATACCATTCATAAATTGCTTAAATTGGTCAAATATTAGCCCAAATTAAAAGGATGGACAGGGTAGTCAGAATCAGTCAGGAAAATTAACCGCCAGGAAAAAATCAAATCTGTACCCTGCCTGCTTCATCGTTAATGCTGAACAAATAAATTCCTCCCGGTATATTTTCGCGAAGCAGGTATCAATTACGATGGAAGCGGATAAAGGAATTTTTATCAGCAAAGAAAGACTCAATTGAAATTTTTACCCAGATCTTTTCGGCAAAGACATTTGGCAATCGTTTCAGTAAGAAAGAAACAGAAAAGACCGGAATAATTTATTGTGATCCAATGCGCAAAAAAACAATTTACTTAATTTGGTTGGCGAAGGAGGGTAGGGGGCTTCGGAGAATTTCACCAGATACCTCATAGCTTGCTGCGAGGTCCTTCATCAAATATTACTCTCACATTCTTATTCAGTTTTATCTGCATCCAATTTTGAAGTTGCTTTTTCTCTTTTGAAGTAGGAATTTTTTTAAATTGTAGATAGGCAATATATGAGGTGTCAGATTTACTGGTTTTCTCAACAGACTGAAGCAGAGAAATGGAAATGTGGGTGATCTCGGGATACAATGCATTCGCTTCTTTTATTATTTGTGACTTTAATTGAACGATCGCATTTATGCTATCCAGTTTTGATTTTGAAATTTGAATTTCCCTGTCTTTTTCAGCTACCATACTGTTCATTTGATTTGCCTGTTTGTTTTCAGTATTACCATTCAAATAAGCAAACCCCTGTTTGATTTCAAGTATTGCATTTTCCAAATCATAATTTTTCAATTTGGTTTGGAGTTCAATGATTTTTGTGCTGTCGATTTCTTCTCCTCCATAAATAAGGACAATAGATTCTTTTTTAGGGTCAATTGTTTTTTTCAATAAATAATCATTTTGGATGGCACATTCACCATCAACAAAACGGGCAGCGTTTTTTGAAAACCTATTTTGTTGCACAATGTCATAACCAAAATATATGCTTGGCAGCAAAGTAACAATTACAACAATCCATACAATCCGTTTTGCCCGTGTTTCCGCCTTTGCATCCGGCAAATGATGAAACGGAAATTTAAGAAGGCGCACAGTTACCAATGTTGCCAATGCGATAAAAACTGTATTGATAAGGAAAAGATAAAGCGCACCGAAGAAAAAATAGAATTGAAGTGTTGCCAGGCCATAACCCGCAGTACATAACGGAGGCATCAACGCTGTAGCGATCGCTACTCCCGGGATCACGTTTCCCTTTAGTTTGCTTGAAGTAGCAAGTATGCCAGCCAGCCCACCAAAGAATGCGATCAGTACATCGTAGATATTGGGTGAGGTCCTTGCTAGAATTTCGGAATGGGCATCACTGATAGGTGATAGCAGGAAGAAAAATGTAGATGTCAATAAGCCCGCACCCGCGGCAAGTAAATAATTGAACAATGACTTTCTTAATAAAGCCAAATCATTGACTCCCATGCCCAATCCAAGGCCCATTATGGGGCCCATTAAAGGAGATATTAGCATGGCTCCGATAATTACGGCAGTTGAATTTACGTTTAGGCCCAGTGAGGCAATAAAAATTGCAAATACCAAAACCCACAGGTTGGTTCCTCTGAAAACCACTCCTTTTTCAATGGACTCGATTATCGTAGCAAACTCTTCCTGTTCTTTTTTTAATTTAAAATATTCAAATATATTTTTCATTTTTCAGTATTTTCCACGTTGAATCATTTTGTCCAGCTGTTATCGAATTTCAATATCTCTTACCTCATATTGAGTCTCCATCTTGGCGATTTGATCAATCCTGCATTGTACCACAAAATATTTTTATAATCTGTGCTCTTCCGCGAGCGACCAATTAATCTGCACAAAATTTCATTCCTGGCGAAAGTAAGAATCTAAGGCGCTAAAGCAAGGGTTTGATGATAGCCTTTTCTATCACGATAAAACTTGTCATTGCTTTTTGCGTCTGTCAACCTTAATAACCGTGCGGAGCTGTCTGATAAGGTGATATATCCGGTGCTTTCATTTGTCTGTGTCAGGTCCTGTTATAAACTATACCAAAGGGGAAAAGATTTCTATAAAAAAATAAGGAATGGCTTTTCTTAGCAGTTAAAAGTCCAGGTCTTTTTACCTCTCATGCGCTCCTTTTTAAATACTAAGGTTTTTCTGGCATGAATATTTAATGCAGGTCGCTGAGAAAGGCGGGGAGTTAAAAAGCCCGGTTGAATTAATCCAAAAATGCTTATGAGAAACCAAACACTCTTTATAATATTTATTTTATTAGGGCTTACTGTATTCTCAAGTTGCGCTGTTGTAGGCGGCATCTTTAAGGCGGGTATGGGTGTAGGAATTTTTATCGTATTACTCGTAATAGCGCTAGTCATTTATTTCATCAGTAGAATGGGAAAAAACAAATAGTTCGCAAGACTTTCTAATTATTCAGATATTAAATATTCAGATTTTCTTAAGATATTTTTCAAGGCATTGTCTTTTGGAGTAGGAAAAAAAATGTGAATTCACCTTATTTTAACCAAAATATATGAAACAGAAAAAAAGTAAAAAAACAATTGAAAATCAAAAGATAAAGGATCTCCAACCCAACACACAAAATGGGGAAGGACAAATGCTCACCACCAATCAGGGTTTATTGATTAATGACAATCAAAACTCTCTTAAAGAAGGAGAGCGTGGTGCAACACTACTGGAAGATTTTATTTTGCGCGAAAAAATCACTCATTTCGACCATGAAAGAATTCCGGAACGTATTGTTCACGCGCGTGGATCAGCTGCCCATGGCATTTTTGAATTGTATAAACCGATACCTCAATATACAAAAGCGGGATTTTTAAATGACACATCCAAACCGACTCCTGTATTCGTCAGGTTTTCTACCGTAGCAGGCTCGAGGGGATCATCTGATTTAGCCCGTGATGTACGGGGCTTCTCCGTGAAGTTCTATACACAGGAGGGCAATTACGATTTGGTAGGAAACAATATGCCGGTATTTTTTATCCAGGACGCGATAAAGTTTCCTGACTTAGTGCATGCAGTAAAACCTGAACCGCATCATGAAATTCCACAAGCAGCATCTGCACACGATACTTTTTGGGATTTTATTTCACTCATGCCTGAAAGTGCGCACATGATCATGTGGGTGATGAGCGACCGGGCAATTCCGCGAAGCTTGCGGATGATGGAAGGATTCGGCGTTCATACATTCCGATTCATAAATGATCAGGGCAAATCTCATTTCGTAAAATTTCATTGGAAACCGTTACTTGGAATTCATTCAGTTGCATGGGATGAAGCACAGAATATTTCCGGCAAGGATCCTGATTTTCACCGCAGGGATTTATGGGAAGCAATCGAAAGCGGAGCATTTCCAGAATGGGAATTGGGAGTCCAGATAATCCCTGAAAAAGATGAACACAAATTTGAATTTGATTTACTCGATCCGACTAAACTGATTCCCGAGGAAATTATTCCCGTTCAGCGCATCGGCAAAATGACATTGAATCGCAATCCGGATAATTTTTTTGCCGAAACAGAGCAGGTAGCATTTCATCCGGGACATCTTGTACCCGGCATTGATTTTACAAATGATCCACTTTTGCAGGGCAGGTTATTTTCCTATACAGACACGCAACTATCAAGGTTAGGTGGCCCGAATTTTCACGAGATACCAATAAACCGTCCAGTGGTACCTGTAATGAACAACCAGCGTGACGGACACATGCGCCAAACAATCAATAGTGACAAGACAAGCTACCAGCCGAATACGATAAGTAATGGTTGTCCGTTCCAGGCAAAAGCAGCCGATGGAGGTTTTACAAGTTTCCAGGAACGGATTGATTCTAAAAAAATACGGGAGCGAAGCCGCAGCTTCTTTGATCATTTCAGCCAGGCAACATTATTTTTTAACAGCCAGGCAGAACATGAAAAAAATCACATTATTGATGCGCTCACATTCGAATTGGGAAAAGTTGAACGTATCCCGATTCGTGAAAGGATGTTGGGTATCCTCACTCAAATTGAGAAATCATTGGCAGCTAAAGTCGCTGATGGATTGGGAATGGCAGTCCCAAAACAGCCTGAATATCCAATCAACCACAGTGTGCCTGCTGACGGGATTCAGAAAAATTATGAGCCTTTAAAAATGAAGCAAAGCATTGCAGCTTCCGATGCTTTAAGCATGTCAAATACAATAAAAAATTCTGTTAAGACCCGGTGCATTGCTATCCTGGCGGCTGATGGTGTGGATGAAAATTCTCTTACACGAATGAAAAAAGCTCTCGAAGCTGAGGGAGCAAAAACTAAAATTGTTGCTCCAAAACTGGGGACAATCAAAGGCGCAAAAGGAAAGCAGATTCCTGTTGACCAGAGTTTCCTTAATACGGCTTCGGTTTTATTTGATGCAGTTTTTATCCCATCAGGAGTGAAAAGTGCAGACAGTTTAATAGCAGAACCGGATGCTATTCATTTTGTAAATGAAGCTTATAAGCACTGCAAAGCAATTGCTGTAAATGGTGACGGGGAAAACCTGTTGAATATGAGCTATGCCAAAAACGAAAATACAAAAAAAGATGCAGGCATTCTCATTAACAAATCTGAAAATGATTTTATCAAGGCAATTGCTCAGCACCGTTTTTGGGAAAGGGAGAAATCAAGAAAAGTTCCGGCATAAAAATTTATATTGAAAGTTAAAATGAAAAGATCTAAAAAAGTAGAACATTTCAGTATTTAATAATAAATTAAACAATTTAATATCTAAAAAAATGGCAACGTCAAAATCAAATTCAAAAAGCATTTCAGGAAGCAATGGCATCAAACGTAAAAATGATTCTAAAGGAACTTCAAATGAAAGTTCCTCAAGGGGAATGCAATCTTCGCAACTGATGAAATTATTCGAAGAAGAGTTGAAAGATATCTATTGGGCAGAAAAGGCCTTAACAAAAGCAATTCCAAAAATGATTAAGAATGCAACTTCAGAAGAGTTGATAGCTGCGTTGGAGAATCACCTGGAAGAAACCAAGGAACAGGTAAACCGGGTGGAGCAGGTGTTTGAAGTGATCGGAAAAAAAGCTACAGCTAAAAAATGTGAAGCGATGGAAGGATTGATTAAAGAAGCGGAGGAAATCATGGAAGAATGTGAAGAAGGTGCGATGTGTGATGCAGGCATAATCTCAGCCGGACAAAAAGTTGAGCATTACGAAATTGCTTCTTATGGCACACTCCGCCAATTTGCAGAAACCCTTGGCCTGGACGAAGCTGTTAATTTATTGCAGGCCACTCTTGACGAAGAAAAGGCAGCTGACGAAAAATTAACTGAAGTTGCAGTATCAGCTGTAAATGTTCAGGCAGAACAACAAGAGGAACCTGCATCAAAAAGATAATGTTCTTCTGAAATGATTGAAGAGTCAGGCATTTAATTGGAGAACCAGAATTTCTCTTTAAGCAAATAGAAATTATTGAAACCTGCCCTGGCAAAAGTACAGGGCAGGTTTTTAAGCTCAGCGTTTTGTATGACCAAATTATCTTCAGCATATTTTTATTCCGGTTTGAGTGGGCTGCAATTGAACATACCAAAATATTTATTCCCTGAACCATTTCAAAACACAAGCAGGCTAACCTATTATGCTTCCCTGTTCAACAGCATTGAAATAAACCGTTCCTTTTATAAAATTCCTCAGCAGTCGACTGTAAGCAAGTGGGCTGCTTCAGTAGGCAATGAATTCCGCTTTACATTTAAACTATGGAAAGAGATAACCCACAATAAGGAATTAGATTTTAATAAAGAATTTGTAAAACAATTCTTTAAATCCATTGATGTCGCAGGAGAAAAAGGGGGATGTGTTCTCATTCAATTTCCACCCGGTGCCGGAAAAGAACACTTTATTAAACTGAAAAACCTTTTAAGTTATATAAGAGAAATTAAAACACTGGATTGGAAGATTGCAATAGAGTTCAGAAATAAGTCCTGGTATAATGCATCTACTTATGACTTATTAAATTATTTTAATGCTGCACTGGTCATACACGACATTCCAAAGTCGGCGACACCGATGATAAATCACGATGCTGATTTTTTATACGTCAGGTTTCATGGTCCCACAGGAAATTACCGGGACAGTTATTCAGAAGATTTTTTAATGGAATATGCAGGGTATGTAAGTGAATGGCGAGCAGAAAATAAAACAGT
>JBDTTM010000129.1:0-9962 GCA_039930605.1 Bacteroidota bacterium | reverse complement strand
TGATGCACTGGCAAGTAGTAGGAGCACATGGACCTTCAGCGCGCACACAATACTGGTGATTGCCAACGGTGATAGGAGTAACGGTGAATGTTGGACCCGTTCCTAGGATCGGACCTACTCCACAACCACCTTCATACCATTTCCAAGAGGCACCAGTTCCCAGTGAACCGCCATTGGCAGTGAGAGTAACCGTTCCGCCATAGCAAAGCTGGTCGTAAGGAGCACTGCCCGTTACGCTGGTTGCAGGGGTAGAAAGTGTATTAATAAATACATCGAATGAGCAGCTTGACGAACCGCATGAATTTGTAGCTGTACATATAACTGTATTAGATCCCAGGTTGAATGTGCTTCCTGAAGGAGGAGCACATGTTACAACTGCTGCAGGTGTACCTGTTGCTGATGGATCAGTGAAAGTAACTACCGGGTTACAACTTGTGATGTCAGCAGGACATGCAGCAATCACAGGAGCCTCGTTGATTGTTACAGTAAATGAACATGCGTCAGTATTACCTCCACAGTCAGTAGCTGTACACGTTACAGTAGTATTTCCTGCAGCGAATGTAGAACCTGATGCAGGTAAACATGCAACTGTAGCTCCGCAAACGTCAGTAACAGATGGCGTATTCCATGTTGCAACGTGGTTATCGCACTGAGAAATGTTACCAGGACATGATCCGATTACCGGTGCCTGTGTATCTACAATATAGAAGGTAGCTGATGTAGTGGCAGAATAGTTTAAAGCAGGATAATCATAAACCTGGAATGCCACCAAACCGGAGTTACCCACATTGCCACCACAAGTGTAGTTGAATGAAGTGTAATTATTTACCCAATAGTTATCTAGCTGGGCAGCACTGTTGCAATTGTCTGTTGCATCAGCATTACCCCAATCCGTAATAAGCCATTGGTTAAACGCTGCTGTGTTTCCCAAACCATCGCACTCTACAGTCATGTCTGTAGCAGGAACGGTAATAACCGGTGCTTCGCAGTCATTTACTGTTACGCTGAAAGAGCAGGTAGAAGTTGCACCTTCAGCATCAGTAGCGGTACAGATTACAGAAGAGGTACCTGCAGGGAATGCGCTTCCGGAGGCAGGTGCACATGCAACTGTTGCACCACCGCACTCATCGGTAGCAGTTGGGTTAGACCAGCTAACCACACCGCTGCAAAGTCCTGCCGTGTTACAAACAGCAGCAGGGGTAGGGCAAGCAGCAATTACCGGAGCAACGTTTGTTGATTTTGTAATAAGGATTCCCCAACCTGCCAGTGTAGTCGTGCTATAACCATCAACCAGGAAATAATACGTAGTGCCCCCTGTGAGACATACCGGTTGGATATAAGACCCAAAAGGTGATGTGGAAACAGTGCCTGAGTCATCATTGGCTGCAATGAGTGTAAAGCCGCCAAATGGAGAACATGCGGATGCGCTATAGAGAGCAAATTCGCTATCGAAAAATGGCATTGTCGGGTTTAATCTGAAGCTGTATTTTCCTGAAACAACAGGTGTATATGTAAACCATACTGAGTTAATTTGATACCCTGTACTGCACCAACCGTCCTGTGCAAGACATGCATCTGCACCTGTTCCGGCAGGAGGTGTTACCTCACCTGCCTCGCTGGTAGCACCAACGTTTGTATAAGGGCCATTTGCACCGAGTGAAAGCACATTTGCAGCGCAAACGTTATCTCCGGCAACGGTTACAACTGTAGTTACCACTGTGGAGAAAGCATCTGTACAACCTGCATTAAATGCTTTGCACCGTACATAATAAGTACCTGCACCATTTGCAGAGATGTTTAGTGTTGGAGCATTTGCAGCAGGAATATCTGTATAAGGACCCACAGCAGCGGTAGTAGAATATTGCCACTGTAAACTTCCCGTATAACCTGTTACTGAATAAGCAAGGTTTTGATAAGTAAGCCCTGTGGAAGGACCTGTTGCAGTACCTCCTACCGGAACAGAAGCAATTGATACGGTAGTATTATTTGAACTTACTGTAGATGGACCTGAAGAACAAGTTACATCGCAATGGTAAGTTTCGCCTGCAAATAATGCAGGAGTTGTATAGGTAGCAAGCGTTGCACCACCGATAGCGCCACCGCTATTGTACCATTGGTAAGTTACACCGGTACCTGCAGTAGCATTTTGTAATGAAAGGTTAACCGTTCCACCTGCGCAAACACTTGGAGAAACAGGGAGAGTATTTCCCGGAGTTGGCGTACTGCAAGGCGCAGGCGCAACAATAGTTATACAATAATCTTCTGCTTCACCATAACTTGTAGTATTACAAGGGAGAGCAGTTGAAAGCCATCTGTCAACAATTCTTAAACGCGAAGTCCCAACCAGGGCACCGGGAGGAACTGTAAATGAGATTGCACCAGACGAGCTACTTGGAGCAACAACTACGTTAGGAAGAATATTTTCTCCGGCATCAAGAAAAGAACCATTCTGGTTAAAGTCAATCCATGCAGCAAAATTTTGACTGCCATCTGACCCTGCACTAACATCAATAGTATAGGAACTTCCTGATGTTAAAGTTGTGGTAGCTAAACCTGTCTGATTATCGTAACAAGGAATTGCAGTTCCGCTAGAAGTTCGGGTCCATCCGTTAATGGAAACAGAAGTGATAGCATCCGTTCCATCATATGAGGTAAATGCCGGAGTGCAATAAGTTGGGCAAGTACAGGTGTTTGCATTCATCGTCACAGTAACGTTATTAGAGTTACCTGTGCTCGGACCTGTTGAACAAGTGACAGCGCAATAATAAACAGCCGCGGCAGTTTGAGAAGTTGCATAAGTCGAATTGGTAGCACCGCCAACCAATACGGCATTTTTATACCATTGGTAAGTTACTCCAGAGCCAGAAGTTGCATTTTGTAATGATAATGTAAATGCTTGACCGGAACACACAGGATTTAAGGTAGAAACTGTATTGCCCGGTGCAGGTGTGCTGCATACATTAGGAAACGATTGCCATGCAACATCATCCACAAACATATTGTTTCCATAGGCACTTGTTGCTTTTAGAACTAAATAATTTGTTGATCCAGTGTAACCGGCAGGCACTGCAAAAGTATATTGATACCAACCATTAGCTCCTACAACAGGTGCTAAACCAATTGCTCTATTTATAGTACCTAACAAAGTACCTCCAGAAATGCTGATAGCAGTATTGTAAATTACTTGAACTTTATCAGCAGTAGTATTATAACCGTTATCACGGTACATCCAAAAGGAAATGTTAGTAGCCGTAACACCCCTGTTAGTTAAATCAATCACTGGAGTAACCAAAGACTTAACGCCAGTGCTTGCATTGTAAGAATTAAACCACGCTTCCCCCGCACCTGATTGTGGATTCACAGTAACAGAAGGAAACCCGGTATTCCCAGAGGTAGTCCTTGCCCACACAGCTGTTCCGGATGTAGATATTAGTGACCATCCTGATGGCACAAAGGTTACGCCATCAAAGGACTCAGAATTATTAATCTGAGCATTTGCATTCGTTGTCCACATTCCCGCCAGGAGAAAAAGACAACACAGCATACGGAGACTAGCCGCTGCCGTTTTTTGAATAGTAATTTTTCTTGTCATTTGTTAATGGAATTTAATTTGAATTAAAATAAAACTGAATTATTGCCTTTATAAAATAATGGTGATTTAATGTTTGGCCAAGCTAAGATTAATTATCCAACATCCCTCTCGCATCAGCGGTTTTTAACAAACATTTTGGCGAAAGGCAGTTTTTAGTTGGTGAAAATTCTTTAAAAAAAATTATAAATAAGATAAAATTTTGGACAAAAAAAAGAGAGCTGCTACATTAAAGCAACTCTCTTTATAATTTAACAATCTTATTGAAGGCCTTATTGTAGAACTAACCTTACCTGCTCAGAATTATTTCCGCATGATAAGTTAACGATGTAAACTCCTTTGGAAAGTGTTGCCAGATTAAGTTCAATCATATTCGAACCTTCAATTGCGGAACCATCATTTGTCCATACGACCTGTCCCAGTACATCAGTGAGGTTGAGATGATAGTTCGCCCTCGCACCGGCAGTAAATTTCAACGTTGCATTGTCGGTTACCGGGTTCGGAAATACCTGCAGAGATATTGGAGAATTGTCTTGAACCTGTGATTGACGGCATACTACATTAACTGCAAGTGTCTTGATTGCCGTAGTCCCACAAGGATTACTTCCCATTACGGTTATATTGCCGCCGATAGTTCCCCACATCACGGTAATACAAAGTAATCCATTGTTTGAAATAATTGTGGCGCTTGGTGGCACGGTCCAAACATAATTGGTTACACCGGGAATGGCACAAGTGCAATAGGTTACAACGTCACCATGGCACACAGAGGTTGCTCCGGTGATTGCACACAAGGGACCTGGTTTACCATATATGGTGATGCACCTGTCAAGGCTGCTTCCGCAGGCATTGATCGCATGAACACAAAGGATAATTGAAGTGAATGGACAGTTAAAGTCGATAGTAACACCACTCAGATAATCAGGCCCGTTGATGGATGCACCGGTGCCAACGATTGTCCATTTATATGATGTTGCAGGAGGCGCACCAGCCGGAAAAATAAAATATGATGCTCCCGTTACACAACACATTCCGTATTGACTTCCCTGTATATTTCCCGGGATATTTGGTAATCCACCTGCGATTCCTTTGCAGCGCCACGGGCCCGGCACGCCACAGCAACTCAATGCCCTTACACAAACCTGGAAACCACCACTCGGGATTGGAGAAGGGAAAGTAATGCTGCAGGAATTCATGTTTTGTATTACTGATGAGCCCGGCACATTGCACGTCCATTCATACGAGCAGGCATTTGCGACTGCTCCAACACTGTAACTATAGGTAGTACCCGGGCATACATAAACAGCACCTGAAATTGAAGGCGGTTGAACCGGTGCGCTGCTGAATGTGATACAACGATCGGGACTAACCTGTCCGCAGGAGTTTACTGCATGAACACACAAAGTGCCGGAAGTCCATCCTGTATGAAAGTTTACAGTTACACACAATACGCCTGCTGTAGTAGTATAGGTTGGTGCAGCTCCGTTTATATCTGCATCACCTGTAATGGTCCAGACATAAGTTGCTGCCCCACCTACACCCGGATTTGGAATGCAATAAGTAGCTGAAGTATTTGCACAGGCAATTTTATTTCCTGTGAGCGCAAGCGGTTCACTGAGTTTGGCTCTTATCCATGTACAAATAGAATTGGTATTTCCGCATGGATTACCTGCAAAACAGCAAACTGACCAGCCGGAACCCGGAGGCAGACAAGTATAATTTATCTGCACGCAAGGTGTAGTGGATTGAAATGGTCCGGGCGTACCGGGATACGGGCCATACGTAATACAAGGTGTTGCCGACCAATTGTAAAAAGTTGCACCGGTTACTGCGTTCACACAAACTGTCGCGCTTCCACCAACACATCCATCAGCAGGAGCCGAAACAAAATGAACAGTTCCTGCAGGAACGGCGGTCGTAACATTTACACAAACAGTATCCACAGCAGTACAACCGGAAGCATCAATGCTTATTACTTTATAGCAAGTGCCGCTTGTAGGGCAAACGGAAATGCTGTTACCGGTTCCGATCTGTGTACTTGAAGCACCTGATATCGAATACCAGGTTGAAGTGAGTGATGCATTGTTTACACTCAACAAGGCGCAATTGCCGAGACAGATATTTCTGTCTTCACCAGCCGAGACAGTTAAGTTTGGAATACATTCGGTGACTGAAATATCATCTATTCCATAATCGAAACCAAGAAAACCGAAATTGGTTTGACGAATGGTTATGGATGTTGCCGCACTTCCGTTATACGTAATGGTAACCGGGTTCCAGGTTCCGGCTGTGAGTGTGGATCCATTCACAAGAGTTCCAACCGGGGTTGCTCCGGCATATACCTGCAGGTTGGGTGTTGATGCTCCTGCAGCATATACGTCAAGGCCGGGATAAACCCAGAATGCAATCGTATAAATTTTTCCTGCCTGCATAGAGACCGTGGATGAATAAATATCTCTTGCCAGGTTGGCATCACCATCTATCACCATAAATTTTCCGGTGTTGGGTGAGGTATGATCGTAAACATGATAGAAGTTTCCACATTTACTGAACGCATCATTTATGACACAATAACTGCCGCCTGCACAAGTACAATTTGAAGGTAAGGCGGAAGTAAATCCTGAATTTCCCGTGCTAAAGTTTCCGTTGGTAACCTTTTCACCACCCTGGTGGAAACACGATGCGCATGAAGAACAATTGCACATACTTTGAATATCTGCTGGTGTCAAAGCGCGATTGTACAACCTGTAATTATCCAGCTGTCCGGCAAAGCGCTGAATGGTTTGATTGCATGAATTAGTACCGATATAAATATCGGTTGTATTCGTTACATTGTTTAACGGTACGCCGGATGCTGTGCTGTTCAGGGTTGCATCAACATACATTTTAAGCGTACAGGTAGTTCCATTCAGATCGGGCTCGCGGGTAAAAACCAGGCAATGCCAGCTTCCATCATTTAGGTGAGAATTTGATGTGTTTACGGTATATGGATTCGTCGCCTGTGTTCTTCCCTGCGCAACGCCGGCCATGCCGGGAGGTGCATAATCAAGGAACATGCAGATCCCGTTCCAGCCTCCCGGACAACCCGGATCAATCTTATCGGTGATGTTTGAATAGTAGCCACCATTCACTCCATTTGCATCATTGTTTGTCCAGGGTTGTGGAGACAAATATTGAATCTCCATAGCAACAGTAAAAGGACCTGTGCCAAATGCATATGCACTGTTGTTTGCGATTGTCAAATAACTGCCTGTCGTTCCATTGAATGACAAGGCCGTGTTGCCACATGGATTTGAATGTTGAACATAAGAAACCCCGGCGCCATGTATCACTGCACTGTTTACATTGGAGCTCTGGTCATTTAAATTATTTTCAAATTTCCAAAAGCCCTGTAGTCCTGTTGTAATATCCTGTGCGAATGCAATATTTACTGTACCAAGCATGAGGAATGCCAATAAAGCGATCGGAGAAATTTTGTTGTTTCTTTTTTTCATGTTGTTTTAGCGTCTGAAAGGTATCAGACGTGATACAAATGAAAACTGAAAAAACGCAGGAAAAAGAGAATGTTAACCAACGGTCAGTCTTGCGAACCAACGGTATAAAATATTTTATGAAAGGGAATAATGGGCGATTATTACATGCAGGAAAACTCCCAAAGCCCTTATCCTCGCATGTTGTGGGCTACGGCCTCCCGATAGCTTCCATAAACTCTTCTTGTTTCCTGCGGGAAACTTCGGCACGTGAACCATCCCTCATTTGTACAAAATAGCCATCAGTCCGGCTGAAACTTTTTACGTGTTTGAGATTGATCAGGTGTGATTTATGAGAGCGAAAAAAGTGCTGATCAGTTAAAATATCCTCGTACTCTTTGATATTTTTTGTTGCGGTAAATTTTTCCCCGTTGCAAAAAATATGGGTATACGTTCCGTCTGCTTCCAGGCGGATGATGTCATTGGTATCCAGGAATGCGATTCCCTCTTTAATGCATACAGCAAGTTTATGATTCGCAGCGGAAGCAGTTATGTTATCCAGGAATCCCCTGTTATGCGCATGGTGATTCATGTCGATTTCGCGGATTGCTTTTTCAACGGCTTGTTTCAAATCAGTTATATCCACCGGTTTAAGCAAATAATCTACTGCAGAAAATTTTATTGCCCTAATGGCAAAATGTGAATGTGCCGTAACAAAAATTATTTTGAAGTCAATTTTATCCAATTGTTTGAGCAAGTCAAAACCATTCTGGCCGGGCATTTCAATATCCAGGAAAACCAGTTGGGGATGTTGTTTCCTGATTACCTGCAATGCATCCGCAGCAGAAGATACTGCATGCAGCACTTCGACATCGGGGCAGTTTTCTCCCAGTAATTTTTTCAGCGAATCACGATTTTTGCTCTCGTCATCCACTATCAATGCAGTAATCATATTGATAAAGCCGGTTTAGCTTCTCAAATGTAGTCAAAAAATCCTTACAACACAATTTCCACTCTCGTGCCTGTTGAATCACTCTGATTGGTACCCAGGTCGATTACCTGCACCTTAATCATTCTGTTGTATGCCATGTTAAAGGATTCAATCCGGTCAAATGTTAGCCGTGTACCAAAGGATGTATGCGTTTCACGGTGTTCAGTATTCCATTGCGACGCATTGTTTCTACCAACACCATTGTCCTCGATAGCAATCAATACCGTGTCACCGTGTTTTTTTATTTCAACAAGGATTCTTTTTTTATGCTGCGATCTTTCTATTCCGTGTTTAATTGCATTTTCCACGAAGGGTTGAAGCAGGAGCGAGGGAACCATAATTTCATCCATGTCCATGTCGTCATCGCAATGCACTTCGAAATCAAATCCGTTTTCAACGCGCTGCATCTCGAGTGTTGCATAGTTGTTTAATGCCTGCATTTCTTCTGCCAGTGTCACCTCCTGAGTAGCCGAATTATCAAGTGTGTAACGCACCAATTTTGCAAACGAGGTAAGGTATTTTTCAGCGGATGCCATATCGTTGTTCTGCATGTAATGGCGGATTGAACTCATCACATTAAAAATAAAATGCGGGTTCATCTGGGCACGCATAGCAGTGAGTTGAAGGGATGCTTGCTTTCTTTCGCTGTCGAATTTTTTACTTAGCTTTTTTAACCGGCTTTTATAAAAGGAAACACCGGCAGCAACAATCATTACCAGAATAATTGTTCTGAACAACCACGTTTGCCACCAAGGTGCAAGTATGGTAAAATGGAGGGTGGCAGGCTGTACACTCCATACTCCGGAATTATTCATTGCCTTTACATTCAACGCATAAGTACCTGGCCTGAGAGACAAAAACTGTACGCTGCGATTCGTGGTAATGCCCTTTATAGAATCATCAGCATTTTTCAGTGTGTATTGATAAATCTGCTTTCCACTGCTCTTAAACAATGGTGATTCAAAACCAATGCTTATGGTGTTTAACGTATGTGCAAATAAGTAATTGTCTTTAAATATTGTGTCAATACTATTGACCTGGAAAGTAGTAAAATGAACCAATGGCGGGCGGTGGTTAACAAAATCTGTATGCGTACTGAAAAATGAAATACCCTTTTTAGAAGCAACCCATATTGTATCGTTCAGTGTCGTAATATCATTTATTTCATTGCTCAGCAAACCCTCGTTTACAGTAATGTTGGTAATGTTGAATTCAAATTTTTCAAAATCGGTAAAAACAATTTCACTCATTCCATTAAATGACGCGCACCATAATTTATTTCCGCTTACCCGGAATTTACGGATAATATTGCTGCACAACCCCTGCGATTCATCAATGGTTTTAACTGTGCCATCCTTTCGCAAAATCATTAATCCGTTGCCCTGCGTTGCAAAAAATAAGTTGCCATGCAATGATTCAATATCATCAACCCTGACATCTTTGAACTGCGGGCTGATAAGTGAAATTTTTTTATTCATTGCATCATACCTGTATGCTCCATCAATGCAACCCAGTAGCAATTCATCTTTTTCAGTGGAGTATATACAATTTATCCTGGTATTGAAATCTACTACCCTGTGTGTTGAATCACCGGCGATTTTAACCAGGGACGAAAAAGCTCCCGAGAAAATATTCTCTTTATTCCTGACAAATCCAATGTTGCAAGTTCCCGCTGTAGTGACTTTCAACGAATGTGTAATTTGGTTTTCTATGTAACGCATATTGTCGTTCCCTATATAAAGCCGTGCAGTAATGGTATCATAGAAAATAGAATTAATGTATTTATCGGATGAATCATTGAAAATAAAATTTAATTCATTTGTATTTACCCGGGCCAACGAACCACTGAAGTATCCCGCATACACTGCAGACTTGCTGCACGTAAAAACAAGAGGTGATTTTAATTTTTCAT
>JBDTTM010000128.1:0-10001 GCA_039930605.1 Bacteroidota bacterium | reverse complement strand
AAACTTGGTTTTAGCAATGTGGTAAACCATGTTCCATTGATTTCACTTTTTGTAATATAGCCTGAAGTAAATCCAATTGCCAGAGGTATCGCAATGCTGATAATAAATTTGAGGACGCGGTGAGGTCGAATCGAAATCGGGTGCGAAGGCTTTTCCATTATTAATGTGATTCGTATTATTTTTTAAAGGAGGGTTTAGATTGAATTCTGCCGGCATGGACAAATAAA
The DNA here is from genome assembly GCA_039930605.1 of Bacteroidota bacterium. GTDB lineage: Bacteria > Bacteroidota > Bacteroidia > AKYH767-A > 2013-40CM-41-45 > JAPLDB01. Next base: position 9,774 of record JBDTTM010000128.1, on the reverse strand, counting down.
CATGCCACATCAAATCATAAAAACCGGGTATTACTTTGAAGGCGGCAGGTCAACTACAACTAACTCAAAAATTAATTGCCGGGCGCAGGAAGATAAATATGGAAAGCAGCCCCTTTCCCGGGATTGCCATTGGCGGTAATGATGCCATTGTGATTTTCTACAATTCTTTTTACAATGGCAAGTCCAATACCTGTGCCCCTGTATTCATTCCTCCCATGCAGGCGTTGGAATAATTCAAATATTTTTTCATTGTACTGCGATTCATAGCCAATTCCATTATCCGCAACGGAGATGTGACAATAGTTTAAATCACTTTGCAAATTCCTATTGTCAAATTTGCTGCCCTTACCAATCTCACTTTTAATGAGAATGTGTAAAGATCTTTCAGGACTCGAAAACTTCAGGGAATTACTGATGAGGTTGTAGAACAATTGCCTGAATTGAAACGGGATAATATTTACCTCGCATAACCCAAGGTTATCAATTGTTGCATTCTTTTGCTGAATTTCCTCATTGAGATCCTGGATTACTTTTTCAAGAACAATACCCAGGTTTATTATTTGAAAATCACGCTCTAAAGTGTGCGTCCGGGAGTAAGCAAGTAAATCGTCAATGAGCGACTGCATGCGCTCTGCAGATGCCTGCATACGATTAAATAAGTCCTTTCCATTTTCAGACAAATTATCTTTTTCCTTTTCTGTTATCCTGGAAGCGAAAGTTTGAATTTTGCGCAATGGCTCCTGTAAATCATGGCTGGAGATGTAAGCGAACGACTGAAGCTCCTTGTTCATTTTCTCCAGGTCTCTATTTTTTTGCTCCAGCTCAAGCTTTTTATCTTTCAAAGCGTCATCCGCTTCTTTCTTTGCAGTGAGATCGTGGGTTACTTTAGAAAATCCGATCAGTTCCTTTTTTTCGTTATGAACAGCAGTAATAACTACACTTGCCCAGAAGAGTGTTCCATCCTTTCTCACGCGCCAACCTTGCTGCACAGCTTTTCCCTGCTCTGCTGCCATCTTCAATAGCTTTTGAGGAAGCTTATTTTCTCTGTCCCCTTCTGAATAAAAATTTGAAAAACTTTTCCCTATAATTTCTACAGCCTTATAACCTTTAATCTTCTCTGCACCCGTATTCCAGTTCTCAACAATACCTTCGCGGTTCAAATAAAGAATGGCGTAATCCTGCACTTCTTCGACCATCAGGTGATATCGCTCTTCACTTTTTTTCAGGGACTCGTTCAATTGCACCAACTCAACTGTTCTCTCTTTTACCTGCTTTTCCAATTCATCAAGGAAAATTTTTTGTTCCTGGATATCAGTACTCGTACCAACCCACATTTGAATATTGCCATTATCGTCACGCTGAGGTATTGCTCGGCTCAATTGCCAGCGATATTCGCCATCATGCCTTCGAAAACGGTGCTCAAATAAAAAATCCTTTCCTGTTCTAACTGCTTCCATCCATTCTTTGATATTTCTTTCCCTGTCGTCAGGATGCACAATCTGCAACCAGCCGTCTTTGTTGATCTGTTCAAGGGTTAAGCCGGAATAATCAAAAACAGACTGGTTGAAATAATTCAAATTGCCCTGTGGGTCAGCCGTCCAGATATGCTGTGGCATGAAGTCAGCCAGGAGCTGGAATTTTTTTCCACTTTCTTCAACTAATTTATGTGATGCAACCTGTTCGGTGACTTCTGAGCCCACAGCCATTACTCCATTGATGGTTCCTGCCGAATTGTAAAGTGGTTCGTAGCTGAAATTCATGTATGCTTTTTCTAACTTTCCATTTCTCATCAGCTGAATAGGAAGTTCTGCTGCAGTGTATATTTTTCCGGTATTGTAAACACCTTCAAGTATCTCCGATATTCCCTGCGATTTCAACTCAGGCATTGCTTCCAGGATAGGTTTATCAATAACTTCTTCTTCCGTCCTTCCCCACATCTGTAATGCGCGTGCATTGGCCATTTCAGTAACAAAGTCTTTACCACGGAAAATACCAATCGAAACAGGTGCCTGTAAAATCAAGGAACGAAGTCTTCGTTCACTTTCTTCCAATTTTTGCTTTGTCACAACTTTCTCTGTTGTTTCTGTACAGGTAACCAACACACCTGCAATTTTTCGAGTGTCATCATTCACAGGGCTGTACCCGAAAGTCCAATACACATCTTCAATTTTCCCATTGCGGAAAATAGGAATAAGCTGGTCCTCGCTCCATGTTGCACCTCCACCGCTGAGTACCTGGTCAATAAGTGGCTTGATAATACTCCATATCTCTATCCAGGCTTCTTCCGCACGCATGCCAAGTATGGAAGGGTGTTTACCGGTTTTGCCAAGGCTCGGGCGGTATGCATCATTGTAAAAGCAAATTAATTCCGGGCCCCAAAATAAAAACATGGGAAACCTTGAGTTAAGCACAATTCCAATAAGTGTCCGCAAACTTTGTTGCCAACTATCGATGTCACCGACAGGCGTTTTACTCCAATCTTTTTCACGCGTAAGCTGTGCCATTTCACCACTCACGGAAATGAATTCATTGCTGATATTTTGAGAGAGATTATTCATTTCAATATTTCCTATGGCTGAATCACAAAGTTTTCCTTGGGAGGCTGTACAATTTTATTTTTTCCGCTTAGCGATAGCGCTTTATTAATGACAGATTTTAATTTAGCAAACTCAGCCGGTTTGCGAATATAATGCTGCGCGCCTTTATTGTAAAGAAGTTCCATTACTTCCGGATTTAATGAAGTAGAATAAATAATAACTGGAAGTCGCCTTAGCTTTACATCCTGTTTGATCTCGGACAAACATTCAAAACCTGTTTTGCGGGGCATATTTAAATCAAGAAAAAGTACATGCGGAAGGTTAATTTTATTGTCTTCAAGAAAATTCATGAGTTCTTCTCCGTTGCCAACAGTATCTAACGATGCAGAAATAGAAAGTTCGCTCAATGCTTCCTTAAAAAACATGCGATCATCCTCATCGTCATCAGCGAGCAAAATGTTATAGTTCTTTGTTGGCATAGAGTAGTCGAATAAACCCTAAAATAAATTTCAACCGTGGTTCACGGAATAACTTTTGTCTGCCATCCGTAAAAGTATTATTTGTTTTCGGGATATAAAATAATTTATAAACTCTTCATGGTCGTTGCACTTTTCGCATGGAAATCTTCCATTTCATTGGAACTCACTTTTTGAAAGGATAAGGGAATTAAAAGTACGCTAACTTATTGAAAAAGAACACCTGATTCGGATATTCGGATATTCGTAGTCATTCGCTATTCGTACCAGTAATATCTCCTATTACAAATTAATCACAACTCATGACAGTGTTACACCGCAGGCGATCTGCAGAATGTGATTATACCCAACGCGCATCATACCATTTCTGAAAAACCTTTAAGGGAATTCCTTTCTCAGTTTTGTATTGGTTATTCAATTCGTTGAATTCCTCTTCAAGTACTGCAGGTATTGAAACGCTTTGCCATTCACCATTTGGTTTCAGCACCTGGTAGAATAGCAACCGCTGTTCCTTTGGAGGCAGCGATTTCCATTCACGAATGGTTAATTTTTTCTTTTCACTCATTATCTTCAGTCACAACATATTCTTCATCAACAAATAACTCCAGTTGACCACTTTCAAAAGGAACCTTTGTCAATCCTTGTTTTAAATGGGAACAAAGGATCTGTTGAATGTTCCGGTTATGATCATACTTTTTTATACAATCATGCATGTCATCAATAGTAGGTGGCCCGAATGTAAAATCAAAAAAGCCGAAACCTTTGTATTTTCCTTTCTCAATGCAAACCAACGATTTTTCCACCTGGTTTCTGCCATCACCCACAATAAAAAAATTCTCTGATTCAAAACTGAAACTCCTGATTGCCTTTTTAATCCGCCGGTTGTATTCAGATGCCGGCTCTTCGGCCACACATGCACCCTGGCATTTATGAAGATGCCGATCGATACATGCACCGCCGGTTTTATGCTGGTCGCATTTAGCCAAACAGAGATTAAATTTCTCCACGACCCTATTCATCAATTCATTTGCTGCAGACATGTTTTCCATTGCAACAATGGGCTCTTCACCCTGTCTCAGTCTTTTTACATACAGGTTAATATATTTTTGCCTGTCATTCTTTTGAAAAATTCCGTAGTACGGAATTGTACGTGTACGTTTCTGAGAAATATTATACGACGGCTTGATGCTTTTTATTTCACTTGATTCAAGCAGCAAAGCAACCAACTCATTGCCTGTATTCTCAAAAGAGATGTCAGCAATTTCCATCAACATTCTTTCCACCTTTCCCTTTCCCTGCGATGAAAAATGCTGGAGCATTCTTTTTTTGATGTCCTTGCTCTTGCCGACATAAATGACTTCGCCACGCGCATTATAAAAATAGTAAACACCTGTTATCAGTGATGGAATACGCTCAAAGATTTCCTGGTTTAATAAAGGAGGCTGAATGATTCTTTTATTTTCCCTTGATAGCAAGCCGGCAGCAATTGCATCGGGATCCTGATTCAGGATTTTCGAAAATAGGATTGCCGTGGCTTCAGCATCTCCCATTGCCCGGTGCTTGTCATATATCGGGATGTCGAGGTTCTTACAGAGGTTTCCTAAACTATAGGAAAGCAAGCCCGGAAAAACATCCCGGCTCAACCTGACTGTACACAATGTTTCCCGTTCATAATCATATCCCAAACTCTTAAACGCAGCTTTTACAAAACCGTAATCAAAACGAACATTGTGTGCGACAAAAACTGCATCTTCAGTAAATTCAATGATCTCCTTTGCAATCTCAAAAAAAGCCGGTGCATCCCACACCATTTCATTGGTAATGCCGGTGAGTTGGGTTATGTAGTACGGAATGCTGCAATGCGGATTTACCAGCGAATGATATTTCTTCACCACCTTCTTTCCATCGTGCAATAAAATGGCGATCTCCGTTATCCGGCCCGTTTTCGTAGTTCCGCCACTGGTTTCGATGTCGATGATTGCATACAAGATAAATGCAAAAGTAAGGTGCAGGCTTAATTAAAATACTTAAAATAATAAAATTTAGGAACGGGAGGATTATATTGCCCCGAGGCTTTCAATTACATAAATTTTAAAACCACAATCGGTTATTTTTATTGCAGGATTTGCTGATGATAACAAAAAGCAGGTTATAAATTCCATGTTGGAATTTATAAATTTATACTTGCGAAATGCCTTTTAAGAAATAATTTACATAGAAAAACTTCCTGAACATTTAACAACAAATGAATGATCCCGCAGCAAGCGGCGAGGTATCTGGTAAATGATGCCACTAATTACACGAATTTCCTAAGGAGTTAGTGTTAATTCGTGTAATTAGTGGCGAGTACAAACCTCGTAGCAGAGCTGCGAGGAATTCTTTTGATTAAACAAAGAGATTGGAAAAAACTATTTGAAATCTTAGATCAAATTAAAGGAGTAGAAAAATGTGGGGAGCTCATGATGAGGCAAAGTTTTTTCAAGATGATTTTGTTTTAAAATTTGCATTACAGCAGAAATCAAAGGTTTACCACTGATTTTTAACTTCAATATTTATTTCATCAATGATATTTTTTTTGTTTCCGAATAATTTTCTGATTCAACCCTCAAAAAATATATTCCTGTTCCAACTGCATTTCCTTTCTCATCCCTTGCATTCCATTCAAGACGATGGTTGCCTTCCTGCATTTCTTCATCGGCAAGTATGTTCACCAGCCTTCCGGTGATATCAAAAATCTTAATGGAAACATTTTGGGTTTTAGAAAAGGTAAATGAAATGGTGGTTGATTCCGATGCATCGGGAGAAAATGGATTTGGAAAAATACGCACTTCATCATTTTTTATTTTTTCTTCTATGCCTGTAATGTTATCCAGTTTCGCAACAAACATATGTATGAAGCCCGTATTGGTTAACGTGGTACTGCCGAAAGTAATGGATGGACTATAGAATATTCCTGTTACAAACACATTCCCGCCTGCATCGGTTGAGATGCCACGGCAATCATCGTCATCTGTCCCTCCCGCGCTTGTTGCCCAAAGCACATTTCCAGAAGCGTCATATTTGACAATAAAAATATCAGCGAGGCCCGCTGAAGTTAAGGTGATATTGCTGAAAGTAATTGAAGGACTATAGAAAAATCCTGTTACCACTACATTCCCGGCTGCATCGGTGGAAATGGCACCACCTTCCTCCTCATCTGTTCCTCCCGCGCTTATTGCCCAAAGCACATTTCCCGAAGCATCATATTTGGCAACAAAAATATCGAGGCTGCCCGCAGAAATTAAAGTGCTATTGCCAAACGTAATGGAAGAACCGGAAAACCATCCTGTTAAAATCACATTCCCGCCTGCATCGGTGGAAACACCAATTCCTAAATCCATACCTGTCCCTCCAGCGCTTGAAGCCCAAACCATATTTCCAGAAGTGTCATATTTCACAACAAAAATATCAGGTTGACCCACGCTTGCATTGGTTAAAGTGGTATTGCCAAAAGTAATGGAAGGACTGTAAAAATATCCTGTTATAGCCACATTTCCGCCTGCATCGGAGGAAATACCAATGCCAACATCAGAACTTGTGCCTCCCGCTCGTGTGGCCCAAAGCACATTTCCGGAAGCATCATATTTCACAACAAAAATATCAAGGCTACCTGCATTGGTTAAAGTGGTATTCCCGAAAGTAATGGAAGGAATGGCGAAACTCCCTGTTACAAGCACATTTCCGCTTGCATCTGTGGTGATGCCATATCCTGCATCACTACCTGTCCCTCCCGCACTGGTTGCCCAAAGCACATTTCCAGAAGAGTCATATTTCACAACAAAAATATCACGAACGCCGGCATTGTTTAAAGTAGTAGTACCAAAAGTTATAGAAGGACTATCAAAATATCCCGTCACAAACACATTCCCATTTGCATCGGTTGAGATGCCTGAGCCCTCATCGTGAGCTAACCCTCCCGCACTTGTTGCCCATTCCACATTTCCCGAAGGAGAATATTTCACAACAAAGAAATCAAAGTCGCCTCCATTGGTTAAAGTGGTACTGCCGAAAGTAATGGATGGACTGTTGAACCTTCCTGTTACTAACACATTCCCGCCTGCATCGGTGGAGGTAGCATTGCCCCTGGCTTCAGATGAACTTGTCCCTCCCGGGCTTGTTGCCCAGAGCCATGATGGGACTTGTGCAGATGCTTCAATGGTACATATTAATATAAGTACAAGAATAAGGTGTCCAACTCCGATAAAACTTCTGCCTGCACTCGCAACTTCATTAAAGTCTCTGCCTTCACTAAAGTTTCGGCAGACAGGTCGATGGGTAAATAGATTTTTTTTCACGACGTTTTTTTAGTAAAATTAGAATTTCATGATTTAGTTTTGGAACCGTTACTGCTCTTAGGGTTTATACAAAGTTAAATTAATAGTTATCGTTCAGTATTTAGATTGTAAAACAATGCAGTCATTTGAATGAAAATTGAAATCAATATTTTATCTTACTACCGATAACTTTTTCGTTTCTGAATAATTTATTGTTTCTAATTTTAAAAAATAAATCCCTGCATTAACTAAATTTCCCTTTTCATCCTTTGTATTCCATTCAAGTTGGTGAACACCTTCCTGCATTTCTCCATCCGCAATTGTTTCCACTAATCGTCCTGTGATATCAAAAATCTTTATAGAAATTTTTTCTGTCCCGATAGCTATCGGGAGTGAAAGGGAAAATGAAATGGTTGTACCGGTTGAACAAGGATTTGGAAAAATACTCACTTCATCATTTTTTATATTTTCCTCTAAGCCTGTGATGTTATCAAGTTTAGCAACAAACATATCAAAGTTGCCCGCATTGGTTAAAGTGGTACCGCCGAATGTAATGGAAGAATTATAGAAAATTCCGGTTATCAACACATTCCCGCTTGCATCAGTGGAGATGCCAGTCCCATCAGAACTACTTGTCCCTACTGCGTTTGTTGCCCAAACCACATTTCCAGAAATATCATATTTAACTGCAAAAATCTCATAGAAGCCCGCGTTGGTTAATGTGGTGCTGTCGAAAGTAATGGAACTGCTGAACTCTCCTGATACAAACACATCCCCGACTGCATCTGTCGCGATGGATTTGGCAGCATCGTAATCTGTCCCTCCCGCCCTTACTGCCCATACCACATTTCCGGAAGGAGAATATTTCACAACAAAAATATCCGAGCCGCCCGCATTTGTTAATGTGCTGCTGCCGAAAATAATCGAAGGACTGTAAAAATATCCTGTTACAACTACATTTCCGCCTGCATCAGTGGAAACACCGGTGCCTAATTCAATACCGGTACCTCCCGCGCTTTCTGCCCAAACCACATTACCCGCAGTGTCATATTTCACAACAAAAAAATCATCGTAGCCTCCGCCCGTGTTGGTTAAAGTGGTACTGCCGAAAGTAATGGAAGGGCTCTTAAAGCTTCCGGTAACAAGCACATTCCCGTCTGCATCGGTGGAGATGCCATTGCCATAGTCCCAACCTGTCCCTCCTGCGCTTGTGGCCCACACCGCATTTCCCGAAGCATCATATTTCGCAACAAAAATTTTATAGCTTCCCGCATTGGTTAAAGTCGTACTGCCGAAAGTAATCGAAGGACTTGAGAAGTTTCCTGTTACAAACACATTCCCCGCAGTATCGGTGGAGATGCCATAGCCAACATCATTATAAGTTCCTCCGGCGCTTGTTGCCCATAGCACATTTCCAGAAGGAGAATATTTCACCACAAAAATATCATAATTGCCTGCCAAGGTTAAAGTGGTGTTGCCGAACGTTATGGAAGGACTTGCGAACAATCCTGTTACCACTACATTTCCGCCTGCATCGGTGGAAATGCCATAGCCAACATCATCAGTTGACCCTCCCGCGCTTGTTGCCCATAGCACATTTCCAGAAGGAGAATATTTCACAACAAAAATATCCGTGCCGCCCGCATTGGTTAAAGTGGTGCTGCCGAAGGTAATGGAAGGACCTCTAAAGTACCCTGTTACAAACACATTTCCGCCTGCATCGGTGGAGCTGCCCAAACTCCTGTCATCATCTGTCCCTCCTGCGCTTTTTGCCCAAATCCACGAGGGTGATTGTGCTGTTGTTTCAATGGTGCTTATCAATATAAGCAGAAGAATAAGTTGTCCAACTACGTTAAAGCTTCTGCCTGCACTCCCAACTTCACTAAAGTTTCGGCAGACAAGTCTTTGGATAAATAGATTTTTTTTCATGATGTTTTTTTTAGTAAAATTAGAATTTCATGATTTAGTTGCAGAACTGTTTCTGCTCTTTGGGTTTTTATAAAGTTAAATTAATAGTTATCGTTCCGTAGATAGATTGAAAAAACAATGCGTCATTTGAATGATAAAAAGCTTTACGTCCCGATAATTTATCGGGACGCAAAGTTGAAATCAATCCCTTTATCTCACTACCGATAACTTTTTTGTTTCTGAATAATTTTCTGTTTCTAACTTCAAAAAATAAATTCCTGCATCCAACGCATTTCCCTTTTCATCTGTTGCATTCCATTCTATTTGCTGAACGCCCTTTTGCATTTCACCAATAGCAAATGTTTTCACTAATCTTCCTGTCATATCAAAAATCTTTATGGAAACTTTTTCTGATTGGGGAAGAGAAAATGAAATGGTTGTTGAGTTGGAAAATGGGTTTGGGAAACATTTAAGAGAAGAATTAAATAAATCAGATGGTGCATTAATTTTTGTTTCCCTGTTATTATTTCCACAGCAATT